>JAWLDT010000040.1:0-24267 GCA_041686485.1 Bacteroidales bacterium
CTTCTTCCTTCCAGCTTCCACCTCTGAGACTTCTCTATCTAACCTCTACCTTCCAACTTCTAACCTCTTCTCTGCTTCCAGCTTCCAGCTTCGAGCTTCCAGCTTTTTTCACTGTTCACTGTTCACTGTTCACTGTTCACTGTTCACCGTTCACTGTTCCAGCTTGCCTGCAAAATTACTAAAATAAATGGTGCCATATCAGTTGATAAGCTTATCTCTTTGCTAACCAGCATGAACTAATGTGTCAACACCATGTCCTGTTCGGAAGTTTACATGTACGGCGAATTACGTTTCCGTAAAAAGGGGTGTAAACTGAAAACGTGTACCGTCAAAAAGACCTTTATCACTGATCTTTAACTCGGGAATAACGAGGAGTGCCATTAAAGATAAGGTCATAAAAGGCGTTTGGAGGGCATGTTTACCGGACTGTTTTGCTTTTTCTTCAATCCGGTTATATGTTTCGGCTACTTTATACCCGTCGCCATTGGTCATCAGTCCGGCTACGGGTAGCGGCAGGATGTCCTGTTCCTGATGGTCTGCGTAGGTTATACCGCCCTTGTTTTGGATAATAAGGTTGATGGCCTTGCTTAGCTCCTGATCACTGGCGCCTACGGCAATGATGTTATGGCTGTCGTGGGCTACGCTGGAGGCTATTGCTCCTTTTTGTAACCCGAAACCCCGTATGAAAGCGACAGCGGGTTCTGCCCGGGTATAGCGGTTGACAACAACCACCTTTAACAGGTCTTTAGCTACATCCGGTATGACAAAGCCGTTTTTTTTTGTTGGTTGCGCTATGGTGGAATGGGTTATCAGGGCACCATCAGTCGCCTGTATGGCGCGGACATTCCCCTTGCGGGCAGGAACCGCTAACTGGTCGGGGGTTATCGCGTCGCAATGGAAGCGATTCGGCGTTGAAGCATGTACCTGCTTGATCAGCGATTTTCCATCCTCTGCCACTTTTACTCCCTGAACGTATGTCTGCAGGACACTAAAATCCTCCAGGTTATCTATGATGACCATGTCGGCCGAGTCGCCCGTTTGCAACAGGCCATGGTCGAGGGAGTAATGGGTTACCGGGTTGAGCGTTGCCGCACGTAACACATCAAACAGATCATATCCCTTTCCCAGCGCCTTTTTTATGGTGATGTTGATGTGGCCATGTATGTAAAGTGCCTGTTTTCCTGTTTGATAACCTTAAAACAGAATGTTAATCAAGTTTTTCCACTTTTACGGCTGACAGCTTAAAAGGCGCAATTTTGGAGTAAGGGTCGAGCTCATCGCGTGTAAGCCTGTTCACACTGGCTTCCGGGTAGTGGAACGGCATAAAGAGCTCACCCCGGAGGACCTGGTCACTGATGTGTGTGACGGTTTCGAGTGTTCCACGCCGGGAGGTCAGGCGCACGCATTGTTTGTCATTGATTGCCAAATGGTCTGCGTCGTCGGGGTGTATCAGCACATAGGGTGCATTTTCAAAGTCATTTAAAGCCTTGTTGCGTCGCGACATGGTAGAAGAATGGTACTGATAAAGGATACGGCCGGTGTTCAGGATAAACGGGTAATCGCTGTCTGCTTTCTCCGTTTGTTCGGCATAGTCTGCCGGATTGAGCTTCCCGAGGCCATTATCGGTACTGAATGATTCCAGGAAAAGGGTGTCTGTTCCTGGGTGTTTCTTGTCCGGACAGGGCCACTGAATACCTTGTTTTTGCAGCCTTTTATAACTAATCCCCGCAAATATGGGTGCTGTTTGCGCTATTTCGTCCCAGATGTCGCTTTCATTGCGGTAGTTGCCCAGGGGTTTGCCCATCCGGTCTGCAATCGCGGTAATAATATGCCAGTCTTGCCTGGCTTGTCCGGGCGGAGTCACTGCTTTGCGAACTCTCAGGACGCGTCTGTCGCTATTTACGAAGGTTCCCTCCTTTTCGGCAAAGGCAGCGGCAGGGAGGACAACATCTGCCAGTGCGGTGGTCTCTGTGTGAAAAATATCCTGAACGACCAGGAAGTCCAGTTTTCTGATGGCCTCCTCGGTGTGGTTCAGGTTGGGGTCTGTAAGCATCGGGTTCTCGCCCATGATGTACATGCCCTTTATGTCACCTTCATAAGCAGCCTGCATGATCTCGATGGTAGACAATCCTTTTTCGCCATCAAGCTCTTCGGGTGCAACACCCCAGATTTCTGCCACTTTCCGGCGGTTGGCTTCATCCCCTACCGGCATATACCCGGGATACGTAAAAGGAGACGCCCCCACGTCGGATACGCCCTGTACATTGTTTTGCCCGCGTGGTGGGTTCAGCCCTGCACCTTTTCGTCCGATCTGGCCGGTGATCAGCATCATGTTGATCAGGCAGAAAACATTATGGGTGCCTGTTACTTGCTGGCTATAGCCCATGCCGGTGGCTATCAGCGGACTTTTCGCTCTTGCGTAAATACGGGCTGCTTCCTGCATGTCGGCAGCGGGCACACCGGTTATATCCTCCGTAAAGGAGGGCGTGTATTTTTCCGTAAGCTCCTTCAGGGCTTCAAAGGCTTTCATCCCACCATCAACCCTTTCTTCAATAAATGACCTGTCAATAAGTTCTTCTTTGATGATAACGCGGATCATAGCATTTAGCAGTGCCACATCCGTACCAAGGCGTGGCTGAAGCCAGATGTGGGCATTTTTTACCATCGGGGTCCATTTGGGGTCGATGATCAGGATCTTTGCCCCCCGTTGCTGCACAGCCTGTTTTACAAACGTGGCGGTAACCGGATGGGTTTCTGTCATGTTGTTGCCGGTAACCAGGATGCAATCACTGTAGGCATAATCTTCTATGGAGTTGCTGCCGGCGCCGTCGCCCAGTGAACGTAACATGGCTGTTACGGTGGAGGCATGACACAACCTGGTGCAATAGTCGACATTGTTGCTGCCAAACACCATACGCACCAGCTTCATGAAAAGGTAGTTGTCCTCATTGGTGGTTTTTGCGGATGCATAACCGGCCAGGGCTTTGCGCCCATGTTTTGCTTTGATTGCCGAAAACTTATCTGCTACCAGGTCCAGGGCTTCGTCCCATCCGGCTTCCACAAATTTTCCGTTCTTTTTGATCAGTGGCGTCGTAAGACGATCCTTATGATGAATATAATCATAGCCGAAACGGCCTTTGACGCAAAGGCGCCCGTCATTAGGGCTGACACCCTCCACCCCGTTTACCCGCATGATCTTGTTATCCTGCACAAAAAGGTCAAGCTGACAACCTACGCCGCAATAGGGACATGTGGTTTGAACGTGTTTGATACCGTCCTCCATGTTGAGTTCCTCACGGTGAGGTTTTTCAACAATGGCTCCTGTTGGGCAAAGCTGAATACATTCGCCGCACCCGTCGCACTCACTGTCTGACCAGTGTTCAAAACCGGCCACAATATACGATGTGATGCCACGGTCGGTAAACGACAGCACATTTTTCCCCTGCAATTCGTCGCATCCTTTGATGCAGCGGAAGCATTTGATGCATTTGGCGGCGTCATAGCTTAGAACGGGTGAGCTGTCATCCTTTGGGTAGCCAAGCTCTTTCCAGATGGAAGGAAAACGGCGGTTTTCCTTTTTTTGGAGTCCGTAGCGGAAAATCAGCTCCCGGAACTCATCGGTATAGGTCGCATCATAGCTGTCGTTGTGTTCTGAAAGAAGGTAGTCAAGAAGGTATCTGCGTGCCTCTTCCAGCTCGTCATCAAAAGCTGTAACTTCCATGCCCTCGCTGACTTTTACGGCGCAGGAGGCAATCAATCCGCGCTGGCCTTTGATTTTGACTATACATAAACGGCAGGCACCTGTCGGGCTCAGCCTGGGATGGTAACAGAGGTGCGGGATCGGAATGTCATTATCCTTAGCCACTTGCAGGAGATTGGCACCTTCAGGGGCGGTGATTTTCTGGTCGTCAATAACGATTTGACAATTTTTAGCCATGTATCAGGTATTGTTGATGTATGCTGTTAATTCATCTGTAAAATAACGGGAAGCCGATTGTAGTGGTAAAATAGGAGATTGCCCGAGTGGACAAAGCGACGTGCCGGCCATAATCGTTGCTTCGTTGAGCATGTCATTTATCAGGCTGGCTTTGTCGGGGTGGCTCTTGCCCAATTCCCTGCTTTTCCTTACCAGCTGGGAGGTGCCTGCCCGGCATGGCACACATTTCCCGCATGACTCATGCCGGAAGAAACGCAGACAGTTATGCAGGGTGTCATATATCGGGTCATCCTCTGCCATTACGATGACTGCCCCGGATCCGAGGGTGGCGCCTTTTTCTTTTAGATTGTCATAAGTCATTCGCTCATCCAGCATGGAAGCATCTACAAAGGTTCCGGCTGCTCCTCCCAGGAGGGCAGCTTTAAATTTCCTGTCATCGCGCATGCCTCCTGCCAGCTCGATCAGCTGACGTAATGTAGCGCCGAGCGCCAGCTCATAATGTCCCGGCCGGTGAACCTGTCCGCTAATGGTAAACAATTTGGTGCCGGGGGAACGCTTCGTACCCAGTTGGCGGTACCATTCCTTGCCATTAGCCATGATAAGAGGTGCGTTGGCCAGGGTTTCAACATTGTTTACAAGGGTCGGCATGCCAAACAAACCCTTCTCGGCCGGAAAAGGAGGTTTAATGCGTGGGGTGCCGCGCTTACCCTCAAGCGACTCCAGCATGGTAAGCTCCTCACCGCATAAATAGGAACCAGCCCCAAGCTTGATCTCTACATCAAAGTCAAAACCGGAACCAAGAATATTATTTCCCAGAAATCCTTTATCATACGCATCTTTTATGGCTTTTTCCGTTTTTTGAATGGACTCCTGATACTCGCCGCGGATATACACATACCCTCTGGTTGCCCGGATAGCATAAGCGGCAATGATGGTACCTTCCAGATACGAATGGGGGTCCTGCTCCATGAGCACCCTGTCTTTGAACGTGCCGGGTTCACCTTCGTCCGCATTTACTACGACATAGCGTTGCGGGCAACGCAGACAGGCATCACTGGTAAAACGCTGTTTCATTCCGGTGGAAAAACCGGCACCACCGCGACCGCGCAGCCCGGCGTCCATTAATTCATCGATCACTTTCGCGGGCTCCATGTCCAGGGCTTTCTGTAAACCCTTATAGCCGCCGGCCTTCAGGTAGTCATCAATGCTTTCCGGGTCGATCCGGCCGGCATTCCTTAATAGTATCCTGGTTTCTTTGATCATTGTCTGTATTATTTGCGGTAGCTTTCTATGATTTCCCGAATCTTTTCCGGGTTCAGGTTGTTATAAACCTTCTGGTTGATCATCATGGTCGGAGCCTCCTGACATTGCCCAAGGCATTCTGACAACTCCAGGGTAAATAATTTGTCTTTTGTGGTTTCCCCGACATCAACATGGAGCTGCTTTTTCAGTTCATCGACGATGACCTGGCTTTTAACCATTTCACAAACGGGGGAAACACAGACACGTATAATTTGACGTCCCCTGGGTTTGAGGCTGAACATGGTGTAGTAACCCGCCACACCATAAATTTGGGCTTTTGTGATGTTGAGGTACCTGGCCGTCTCTGACAGTGCTTCCGGGGTAAGGTAATTCTCAGGATGCTCATCCTGCAGGGCATGTAGTATCTGCAGCAGGTTGTGTTTTTCCGGAGGATATTGTTTGATGGTATCTGTTACCGGCATGTTACAGGGGTTTTAAATAACGTTTCAGGTTCGACAGAAGAGGGCTTTGCCTATTTTATAGATTCAGCTAATCATAAATCATATAAGTATGATAATCAGAGAAAAAAGAACATTTTTATGAAAGATGTCCTTGTTTTGGCGGATCAAGATACAAAGATTTATGTAAAAACATGTTTTTATATGTTTGAAATAGCCTGATAATCAACAGTTTTTATTTAGACTGCTTTTGTTTTTTCTTCATCAAGATAGAGCAACACTTTCTGAACGTTTGGATAACCCATCTCCTGAAGGATGGCGGCATAAGCATCCATTTGTTTCTGGTGCTTTTCGTATTGTTTGCCGGTTTTATAATCAATGATGATGGTTTGATCTTTTAGCAGAACAACCCTGTCGGGCCGGTAAAAGTTACCTTCTTTGTCGAACAGGCCGGCCTCCCGTTTAATTTGTGCATCAGGTTCAAAGCACGGGGCGATGGCGGGCTGTGAAAGCATGTTCTTGATCTTTTCTGCCCATTCCGTTTTTTGTTGGCTGTTAATTTCACCTTGATCCACCAGGCGCTGCAGCACATCATCAGTATCCTCTTTAAAGCGGATGTTCTCTAATGCCCTATGCATGAGGTTTCCCCACTCCAGGGCATCTTCTGTGTCGGGTATGATGCTTCTTTCCTTTTGATGAGAACGCATATGCAGGGCATGGCTCCAGGATGATGACAGCAATTGCTTAAGGGGGTTTTCCAGGGGTTCCTGACTTTCTTCTTTCCCTGGCGGGCTTTCAAACTGCCCGAAAGTAAAAGTGTCCTGCGTCTCATCCCAAATGCCTTCATTGTTCAAAAAGTGATATAAGAGACCGTTTATCGTTTGTTCCTTGTATGCTTTTGGTTCTTTTTTAGAAATAATGAATAATTTTTGTGAAGCCCGCGTAAGTGCTACATAACAGGCATTCAGCATATCCAGGTATGTTTTTTCCTGCTCTTCTTCCAAAAAGGGTTCTGCCGGAGTGCCTGCAAGGCTTTTTTTCTGCATCTGAAGCCATGTAGCAGGAAGCTCCGGGGCCTCGACGAATGTCCCGTCTGCCCACAGCCCTTTTTTGGTCGGTTTGTTGGGTTTCTGCCTGGCAAAAGGGTAGATCACCACCGGAAACTGTAATCCTTTGGATTTATGGATTGTCATCACATTAACGGCTCCCGCACCTTCAGGCAGTACCAGGGAGTATTTGTAATTATTCTCTTCCCACCATGATAAAAAGTCGGTATAGGATGCCAGTTGCTTTTCCGAAAAATCGTATATCACATCCATAAAGAAAGCCACAAAGGGATTCGGGGGCGTTTCTTCGGAAAAGAAGCGCCTTAAAATGGTTTCACAGGTGTCGTATATGTTTTGGTGAACAAAGTCCTGGAAAGAAAACACAAACCCATTCTCCTTCAGTAGTTCCTCTATAGCTTTGGTGACCGGTTTGCTTTCCTGCTGTTTATGTGCCGCGTATATGCCGGTTGCAAGCAAACATTCATGTAGTGTTGCCGGTTTGGCGATGAGCTCCTTTTTCCTGAGAAAGGCAATCATCTCAACGGCGGCAATGTAGTCATGCGGGTTGGTCAGCAACTTCAGGATAGCAAGAAAGAAGTTCACCTCTTCTGCGTGGCTTAGCAAAAGTGATTCCTGAGAGATAACCGGTATCTGTCTGTTGATCAGTTCGCGGGCTACTGCGCTGGCTTCATCATTTTTGAAACAGAGTATGGTAAGGTCGCTGCAGGGATGACCTGCTGCCCGGCAATCGTGTATGATGCTCAGGATCCTTTCCATTGTTTCGGTGAATAACGCCTGGTTGTTCTTGCCTTCCGGGAACTGAATATCTACATAGCCGCCCGGCTTGTCTTCACGGTATTTCTGTGATACTTTGGCATAGATCGGCTGCAGCTCATCTGCGAGGGTACCTGCCGCAAAGGAGAAAAGCCGGTTGTTGAAGGTCACAATGGCTTGTTTCGAACGCCAGTTCGTGTCCAGGGCCTGTGGGTGGTAGTTGTTGACAAGGGTGTTCTCCCATTCGGGTTTGGCCAGCTCACGCAGATTGTCAGTAAGGTATGGTAGCTTTGCAAACTGCGCTACATCGCCGTTACGAAAGCGGTAAATGGCCTGCTTGCCATCGCCTACCACGAGGCTCATATGACCCGACGACAATGCGTTCTCTACCAGTGGAAGCATGTTTTGCCATTGAAGCAGCGAAGTATCCTGAAACTCATCGATCATGAAGTGGCGATAACGCTCTCCAAGGCGTTCGTAGATGAAAGGTACCGGCTGATCAACGATAACAGCGGCAATCCGCTTGTTAAAGTCAGAGATGTGCAGGATCATATCTTCTTCCTGGATCTCATCCACCATCTTTTTCACCTCATTGAGTACGGCCATCGGGAAAATATTTTCCAAAACAGCATGCTGACATAAATATCGTTGAAGACCTTCCCCGATTTTTTCCTGGATAGCCTGAAAATGTTTGATCAGATGGGGTTTGATCGCATCAATCTGTTCTTTTTGTTCCCTGCTACACTTTCCGGACACCCACTTCTCCTCCTGGATTGTTTTCTGAACATAGTTGTTGGGTATGATTTTCTCTTTGATATCTCTGGTGGCAAGGTGTGTAAAATAGGCGTGAATGCCTTTTGTGCTTTGAAAAAAGTGATTAGCCTCCAGGTTTTGTTGCTCTATGATGCGTAGCGCGTCCCGGGCTTCTTTCCGGACCTGGTTTTCGAATTGCCGGACCGATTTTTTCAGGTGGCCGGCAATGTGCTGAAAGTTTTCCAGACTGATATCACGGAGCTGCTCTATATGTTTCCCGCTGTCTTCATCCATAAGGGTTTCCGCCATCCGTGCGATTTGCTGTTCGATGCGCACATCTTTTTCTTCATCGGCCTGACTGATCATATAGGTAACCAGCAGATCTGTAAGCTGCCGGTCATTGCCGGCGCGATTGATCAGCATGTCTACCGCCTTGTTCAGCATGGCCCGCGTGTCAAGCTCTACTTCGAAATTGACCGGGATGTGCAGATCGAAAGCAAAAGTACGAATCACCCGGTGCACAAAGCTGTCGATGGTGCTTACCGAAAAATCAGCATATTGGTGGAGGACCCTTTTCAGTACTATGCCGGCATTTCTGATGACCTGCTCTTCCTGTATGCTGATGGAATGATCCGATTCCTGCCAGTCTGACAGGATTTGTTTGACCAACACGGAGCCCTTTTTCTCATCAGGATGATCACGCAGAGCCGCAATACGTCCGAGTGCTTCGATGATACGCTGTTTCATTTCCGCGGCCGCTGCATTGGTAAACGTGATCGCCAGTATATGCGGCATTGCTCCCGGATCACGTAAAACAAGTTTCAGGTATTCCTTGACCAGCGTATAGGTTTTGCCGCTGCCTGCTGATGACTTGTATACATGGAAGTTTCTCAATCCCATTTAGGTTTAGGTTTTTTGATGGTATGATGCAATGGCATTGTTTGCGGTGAATACCCTGCTTTCAGATGATCCGCCTTCATCAGAATTGAGCGCTGACAATACGGTACCATAAACAGCATAGTCCTACCATTGTAAAGGTACATTTTTCATGATGAAAACACATCATTGACAGCCTTTGAATGTCGGGTGTCTTTTTCCTGCCAGAGGCTACCAGATAGTTTATCAGCGAAGATATAAACCTCCGGGGCTTTTTGTATTTTTGTGTATTATTCACCCAATCCATCTTATCATGATTTTTACTGAAAGTACTATCAGACCATTTATTCATACCCGGTATCTCTTGTGCCTGACCTTCGTCATTTTCTTTTTTGGTACAGCGCTGGCTCAATCTCCTGAACGGGTAGAACCGCCATTCTGGTGGGCGGATATGGAACATGCAGAGCTTCAGATCATGGCTTATGGCGATGATATCGGATCGACCCGTGTGGAGGTTGACTACCCGGGTATACGGGTTAAAGAGACCATCGCCGTTGATAGCCCTAACTATCTGTTTGTCTACCTGGATGTTGCTGAAGCCAGACCGGGTTTTTTCCCGATTCGTTTTACGGACGGTAATGACATTATTTATGAATACCAATATGAGCTCAGGCAACGTGAGCCGGACTCACAATACCGGGAAGGGTTTAATGTTTCTGATGCCATCTACCTGCTGATGCCCGACCGTTTCGCCAATGGCGATCCGTCACTTGACGACCAGCCTGGCATGCAGGAACAGTCCGACCGGGACAATCCGGACGGACGTCATGGTGGTGACATCCGGGGAATCAGGGACAACCTTGATCATATCGCTGATATGGGTTTTACTGCGCTCTGGCTAAACCCCGTATTTGAAAATGACCAGCCCCGGTACAGCTACCATGGTTATGCCATTACTGATTTTTATAAGATTGATCCGCGCTTTGGCACTAATGAGGATTATCGCGACCTGGTGAAAGAGGCCGGTGAGAAAGACATCAAAATCATTAAAGATTTTATTCTGAACCATTGTGGTCATTATCATTGGTGGATGGATGACCTGCCTTCGCCTGACTGGATAAACCAGTGGGATACGTTTACACGGACAAATTACCGTATGACAACCATTGTGGATCCCCACGGTGCACAGGATGATTATGAGCGAATGGTCGAAGGGTGGTTCGACACCAATATGCCGGACCTGAACCATGAAAACCGCCTCTTGGCACGATATCTCCAACAAAACAGCGTGTGGTGGATCGAATATGCCGGGATACAAGGTATACGCATGGATACCCAACCTTATGCCGACCGCTTTTTTATGTCGGACTGGGCGCATTATGTGTTGCGCGAATACCCTTATTTCATGATTGTCGGAGAATCCTGGATGGGTGTGCCGGCCATGATAAGTTACTATCAGGGGGGCAAAGACAACCCCGACAATTACGATTCCCATTTCCCCACGGTGTTTGACTTTGCAATGTATGATGCTATTGGCGATGCTTTTACCGATGATGAGGGTTGGTCGTCAGGCTTGATGAGGTTATACAATGTTCTGGCCCAGGACTTTTTGTACCCCGACCCCTACACTCTGGTGATATTCGGCGATAATCATGATACTGATCGTATTTTTACCAGGGTAGGAGAGGATATTGATAAACTGAAGATGGCGCTGACCTTTATATTTACCACACGTGGCATACCACAGGTATATACCGGGACTGAGCTGTTAGAGTCGGGGTATGAACATGACGGTCATGGTGAGCTGCGAACCAACTTTCCGGGAGGCTGGACTGATGATCCGGTAGACAAATTTACCAGGGAGGGCCGCAGCTCTCAGCAAAACGAGATCGTCGACCATATTACCGATATGCTGATGATCCGCAGGAATAGCCAGGCATTATATAATGGCTGGTTGTTGCAATTTATTCCCGAAGACGGTGTTTATGTGTATTTCCGGTATGATGATCATGACACCTTCATGGTCATTCTTAATAATAATGAAGAAGAAAAAGAACTTGACCTGGAACGGTTCAGAGAGGGGTGGGCAGGATCATCGGCTGCTGAAAACCTTCTGACAGGCGAGGTGTATGAGAACTTTGACACATGGACCATTCCGGGAAATACTTCTATGGTACTCGGTTTGTATTAACGCCTTGCAGTTCATGTTTTATGATAGGAAAGACAGAAGGCATTGTATTGCACTCTTTGAAATACGGCGAAAACAGCCTGATTGTGCGCGTGTTTACGCGGGAGATGGGGATGCAGTCCTATCTGGTCAGGGGCAACCGGAAGTCACGTTCCGGCTCCGGGCATAATCTTTACCAGCCTTTGACTTTGTTGCATATGGTGGTGTATCATAAAGAAGGCCGGGAAGGTCTTCATTATATCAGGGAGGTTAGTTGCCCGCAGCCCTATCACTCTCTGCCCTATGATATCACTAAGACTACAGTCGGCCTGTTCCTCTCGGAGGTGTTAACATACGCGCTGAAAAACCAGGATGTCAGCCAGCCAATTTTTGCATTTATTAAGGACTCCCTTTTGTTTCTCGACCAGACAGAGGGTCGTATTGCCGACTTTCACCTTTTGTTCATGTATAAACTTAGTGGTTATCTGGGGTTTTACCCGCGCGACAATTACGACAGAACGCATTGCTTCTTCAATATACAGGAGGGCATGTATCAGTCAAAGCCTGATAGCACGGGTAACTGTCTGGACGCAACAACCAGCAGTCATTTTCATGCTTTGGCAGGACTGGAGTATGACACCCTTGAACAATCTGCTATTCCAAAGGCGTATCGCAAAGCATTGTTACATCATATAATTGATTATTACCGGTATCACCTGGAAGGCTTGCAGGAAATCCGGTCACATACGGTGTTGGAAACGGTGTTGTTGTGAAAATGTCAGTTGATGAACATAATCTTTGTCACCATGGTTTCCTCGCCATCTTCATTGGTAGAGAATACCAGGTAGACACCTGAAGAGGGTCTCCGGCCATGGATATCCTGTCCGTTCCAGACGGCCTGACCGCCTTCGGCCACTGTTTCCCAAACCAGTTGGCCATTGATATCCGTAATCTTCACATTGGCGTTTCTTACCAGTCCTTTTACAGCAATGTAACCGTCATACCCTGGTTTTACGGGGTTGGGATAGGCAAAGACATCCTGGTGCCGGTTTGTGGCTTCGGTGGCAAAACCGCGAAAGGAAACCAGCCCGCGGTCGGTGGCAAAGAATACTTCACCATTCTGGTCGTTAATGGCAATGTCGAGAATGTTGTTGGAAGGCAACGGGCTGTTTTCTTTATGAAAATGAAAAATGGTTTCCCTGCCATCAGATGAGAGGAGGAAGGCGCCTGATCTGCTGGTGGCAAACCATTTTTTGTTGGAGCCATCCACGGTGATAGACGTGACGGTTTCCGTTTCGAGCAGGTAGCCGGCGAAACCGTCTTCCTGTTGCACGATGATCCGCTGTGCATCGAAGGGTTGTCCGCTGAAGGCCTGCTGCGGCGAATAGAAGACGGCCACGCCTTCCTGGGTGCCAACCCACACGTTTCCGTTGTGGTCAACAGCCATGCTATGAACACTATTGCTGGGAAGGTTTCCTGATCCTGACTGGGTGGTAAGGCGTCGTGCTTCAAAGTCATTGGTATGTTGCAGGGTATTTTCCCGGAACAAGAAGATGCCGTTATGAGGTAGTATCACCCATTTTTGCCCGTGGGTGTCGATAATTATATCCCGTACAAGGGTTTGTGCGTCAAAGGTTCCTCCGCTGCCAAAAGCCATCCATTCGCCGTCGGGCTTCATGACTGAAAGGGGCGTGTCAACTTCGGAGTTGGTCACCCAGACATTTCTGTTGCGGTCTACGGCAACATCACCGATTCTTAGGCGGTCGCCAATGCCGGCCCGGCGTTGGAGTGTGCTGTTTGTTTCATTATACACTTTTTCCGGTCCATCGGGTGTGATGACGGCCATGCCACCAAGCCAGGAGGCTGCATAAGCCTTATCCGGGTTCTCCGGGTCAACGGTGATGCGTATCAGGTCGGACATTCCTTCCAGGAGGGGGTCCATCCATCTGTTATAATGTCCCCACTGTCCGTCCTGAAGAAAATAATAGCCATTGTCGTTCCAAAAGTTAGGCCCGCCATAGCCGGCCACTCCGGGTGCTACCCAGATACGGCCATTAGCAGCAGCGAGGCCGAAAGCATTTGCATAAGGCGGACCGGGCAATACCATCTTTTCATAAAACTGCGGCTCATGTTGCTTTACCAGTCCATAATTCCGGTCAGCGATCCAAAGGGTGTTGTCCTGGTCATATATGGCTTTGTTGGGCCTTGGTTTACCACCGTAATAGTCCTCCACATAGGCTACGGGCTCCAGGTTCTCATCAAAAATGTCCAGGCGGTTCCCGCTGGCGACCAACAATTTCCCATCTCCGGAATACAGCCCATGTATTCTTTCTCCGTCAAATGCTTCGGGCGGGGTAAACGTTTGCCAGGTTTCTCCGTTATAAATATATATCTGGTCAGTCTCCTGGCCATGCTGGTTAACCAGTAGTTGGCCATTGTGCCACTCAAGGAGGTTAAAAACCTCATCATCGCCACCCGTAACATCCATAGCTTGCCAGTATTCGTAATCAGCAAGGTTTGGAGCGTCGGTGGGTGCATGGAGCAGACCCGCATTGGTGGCGGCATATATGTTGTTATTATTGATAGAAACATCGTTGACATTAACCATGCTGCCATATGGTCCGATAAACCAGGTGTCACGTATTAGCAGGTTCGACAGGTCCAGTTCTACAATGCCAAAATCGCATCCCAAAAGCGCTCTGTCGCCATCTACATGGATGTCGTTAATTTTCTTGCTGCCGATGATGGAAGCTTGAGCGATATCAGAAATGTTCAAAAACTGGCTTCCGGACATCACATCAATGTTGCCATTATCATAGCCTATCAGCAGATATTCCTGTTCCCGGGCCCAGGCAATGGTTGTAATGCCAAAGTCGGTGAGCCCGTCCACTTTGTTGATCTTGTCCAGACTGTTATCGGCTTTGTTAAAGGCCACCAGTCCGAACGAGGTAGCTCCAATAATTTGGGAGGGGGTTTCAGCGATATCGATGATATTTTTATTGGGGAGGTGGTGCCGCCAATGACCGATGGCAGGGGTGTCGGCTATACTTTGGGCTGGCAGTAAAAGAGTACTAATAAGCACCAAAGACAATAAGAACCACTTTTGTGTTATACTCATGAAAGTAATCTTTAATTGGTTACGAAAACATCCATCAGAACACTTCATCGCGGAAATGATCCCTGGGTGTTTCCTCCTGTTCTGTTTCGGAGCAGTCGGTTTCGACATCAGGAGGATTTAGTGGTTTTTCAAAGTCTTCTTTGCTGACCTCAAGGCTGTCATCGTCGTATACCCGGGTCATAAACTCAGCCCATATTGGCAGGGCGGTATTGGCCCCCTGTCCCAGTGACAGGTCACGGAAGCGGATACCGCGGTCTTCGCCGCCGACCCATACGCCTCCTACCAGGTCGGGTGTAAGGCCTACAAACCAGCCGTCCGAGTTGCTTTGTGTTGTTCCGGTTTTTCCGGCAATGGGATGGTCAAATCCGTAGCGCCATTGAAGCCGTCTGCCGGTTCCTTCGGATACGACGCCTTTCATCAGCTCAAGCATCAGCCAGGCTGTTTGTTCATTCATCGCTTCTTCACGTCTTGGTACAAAAGCTTCAATAAGGTTGCCACTTTGATCTTCGATCCTGGTAATAAAGCTTGGTTCTATATAGACGCCTTTGTTGGCAAAAGTGGACTTTGCGCCTACGATTTCGTAGACCGACATGTCGGGAGTTCCCAGGGCGATGGCATACACGGGGTCGATGGGACTTCGAATGCCCATTTGTCTGACCAGCCGGATCAGGGCTTCGGGAGAGTATCTTTTCATAAGAAATGCTGACACATAATTCACGGAGTTGGCCAATGCCCACTGAAGGGTTACCATTTCTCCTTCCCGGTCATCGCTGGCGTTCTTAGGTGTCCACAGTGTTCCATCCCATAACTCAAAGGTTACCGGCGTGTTGGGAACCCGGGTGCAGGGGCCAAATTCCCCTTCCTGCATGGCAAGGGTATACAGAAACGACTTAAACACGGATCCTACCTGACGCCGGCTGCCTGTTACATGGTCATATTTGAAATGCCGGAAGTCGTTACCGCCAACATACGCTTTTACATGTCCTGTATGCGGTTCCATCGCCATCATGCCGGATTGCAGGAAGTGTTTGTGGTACCATATGGAGTCCAGGGGAGACATGATGGTATCGATATCCCCTTCCCAGGAAAAAACGTGCATCGGCACGGGCCGTTCAAATATTTTCATGATCGAATCCTCAGGAACACCCTGCTGCCTCAGACCTCTATACCGGTCTGACCGCCTGACACTGTTCATGATGTTTGTTTCCACCTGGTCGTCGGTAAGCAGTGTGTCATAAGGTGCATTATCATAGCCTTCCCAGTGACTGTAGAATAAAGGTTGCAGGTACTCTCCCAGATGATATTCAACAGCCTCTTCCGCATACTTCTGCATTCTGGAGTCGATGGTGGTATAGATCTTCAATCCGTCGCGGTAGATGTCATAATGGGTTCCGTCAGGTTTGATCCTGTTTTGACTCCATTCATTGAGTTCAGTACGGAGATGTTCGCGGAGGTATGTAGCTATTCCGGTATGTTGGTCCTGAATTTGAAATTCCGACATGTCTACCGGAATGGCATTGAGGGAGTCACGTTCTTCAGGTGTGATAAACTGGTATCTTGCCATCTGCGAGAGCACTACCTGGCGGCGGTCGAAGGCGCGTTCGGGGTTTCTGATGGGGTGGTACCAGGAAGGCGCTTTTAATAAACCTACCAGGAGGGCTGCTTCTTCTGCCTTGATGGCGTCGGGTGTGGTGTTAAAGTAGGTTTTGGCCGCTGAACGGATGCCATAAGCATGGCTGCCAAAATCAACGGTGTTGAGATACATGGCGATGATCTCGTCTTTGGTGTAATTTCTCTCAAGCCGTGCAGCTGTCACCCATTCTTTGAGTTTGATAATGGCAATTTCTGCTGTTGAAAGTTGCTGTTGGCGGGGAAACAGGTTTTTTGCAAGTTGCTGGGTGAGCGTACTGCCACCACCGGCACTTCGTTCCCCCCCAAGGATGTTTCTTATCAAGACCCTGAACACACTGCGTATATCTACACCCGAGTGGTGTCGAAAACGGATATCTTCCGTGGCCAGCAAGGCCTGGATCATCTCTTCGGAAATTTCATCGTATTGTACATTCGATCGGTTATGGATAAAGAATGAACCTAGCAGCTCTCCATCCGCAGAATAAATTTCGGTGGCCAGGTTGCTTTTAGGATTTTCAAGCTCTTCAAATGAGGGCATGAACCCCCACCAGCCGATAGAAATGGTCAAAAAAAGTAAAAACACCAATACCACAGGGGTTACAAATAAACCCCAGAAAATTAAGGTATATTTGCGTTTTTCAGACACTTTTTTTTGCATAGATGTGTTTGATGATTTGATTAAATAAACGGGCACCCGGGAGCTTTATTATTTTCTTTCGATACGAATACCTATATCTGAGATACCGCTGAGGGAGTCCTCACGCATGCCATGGTGAATGGTAAATCTGTAGATCCCTTCAACCGGAAACCAGACTTTATCGCGAAATAAAAACCGGTTCGACCGTACTTGCCCGAAACCCTTGCCTGTCCAATGACCTTTTCTGTCAGCCAGGATGCACTCCAGTGTATCCCGCAATGTCCGGTTATCCGGAAACTCAATTTCCAGAAACAAGAACAGATTGCTATAAGCATAATCCGTTGTGTTTCTGATGTCGAGATATAACTCATGCAAGGAAAGGGTGTCCTCAACCGTGGCCTCAAAAAGAATGCCATCCTGGTAATGCCAGCCTTCCGGGTCAATGCTTTCCTGCTGGTGATACACGGCAGAAGGTTGGCAGGCCCGGCAAACGATCAGGCAAGTCAGAAGAAAAGGTGTAAGCCTAACGAATGTTCTTCTCATGACATGGTATCCATTACTTTTTTAGCTTTTCCTGCTATTCTTTGACCGTTTCCTGCTTCGCCTGTTTTTCTTGCTTTTCTGAGGCTTGTCGAAGCGGGTGAGGCTGTCTTCAAGATCCTTTGTTTTGGCTTCCATGTGGTTTTCCTCGTCCGTGTCAGACACTACATCTTCCGGGGAAAGAAGGTCTTGCGGATTCTGATCCTGCTCGTTAAGGGCGATGATCTCTTTGACACGCTCCGCCGGAACCATGATAATCTGACCCGGGTTATCTTTGTATTCGTAGCCAATGAGCTGTTTTAACACATCCATCTTCTGGCTGGTTGCCACACCCTTTTGGGTTTGCAGGTTTTTATCGGTATCGGGAAAGTTTTTTAAGATATCTTCGTAGCAGCAGTGCTCGTAGTTGATGCAGCACTTAAGCTTGCCACATTGTCCGGCCAGCTTTTGCGGGTTCAGGGAAAGCTGTTGGGTTCTGGCGCTATTGGTGGAGACCGAACTGAATCTTGTCAGCCAGGTGGCACAACAAAGCTCACGTCCGCAGGAACCAATACCACCCAACCGGCTGGCTTCCTGGCGAACACCGATCTGACGCATTTCAATGCGAACCCCAAATGCATCGGCAAGCAACCTGATCAGCTTTCGAAAATCCACCCTGTCATCAGCAGTATAGTAAAATATGGCCTTGGTGCGATCTCCCTGGTATTCCACATCGCTGATCTTCATTTCCAGATTCAGCGAATCAGCGATCTCCCTCGACTGATGCATGGTCTGGTCTTCCTGCCTGACAGCTGTAACCCACTTTTCAATATCCGACACTTTGGCTTTGCGATATACCTTTTTTAACTCTTCTGCATCAGGATCCACGTTTTTATGCTTCATTTGAAGCTTCACGATTTCTCCTGTCAGGGTTACAATACCAATGTCGTGGCCCGGTGAAGCTTCAACGGCTACAATATCTCCGGTGCTCAGGTCAACATCGGCAGGTTTTTTGAAAAAGTCTTTCCGGCTGTTTTTAAAGCGTACTTCAACAATGTCGCTGGCAGGGTATACCTCCGGCGGCTTGATGTTATGAAGCCAGTCATACGTATCCAGCTTATTGCATGAATGGCTGAATACGTTCAGCTGCCTTGTGTGTGGTTGTGGTGCACAACGGCAGCCTCTTGTCAAAAATGATTGTTTGCTGTGATTGTTGTCCAATAGTCTGTCTTTACCTGCAAAATTAACAAAAAAATGTCATCTTACTGCGGCTTGATTTGTAATAACCTTACCAGTTGAAATGACAGATCGGCAAACAGGATCCGGGGGTTGGCATTTCTTTCCAGATGATAAATGGCTGTGTTGAAGGAATCAGTGAGCTTCAATGCATTCTTGTGATTCACATAAGGGGAGAACCGCTCAATGAATTTTTTTTCTTCGCCATCGAGTCTGATGAGTTCTTCAGCACCATAGTTTTTTAGCAGGCAGGTGCGGAAAATCTTCAGGCCGTAACGAAAAAACGATTTTTGTTTTTCACGACCCGCCTGTGCAATATTTTCAGACCATTTCAGGATTTCAGCCACATTGTTTTTGAAGCAGTAGCGCATCCACTCTCTGAACGACTCAAAATCAGCCAGCTCTCCGTCGCCCTGCTGCGCCAGTCGTAATGCCTCCGTGACACTTCCGCCGGTAATAAAAGCTATCTGACGGGCACGTTCAGCGTCCAGTCCGTATCTCTCTTCCAACGTTTGCCGAATAGCATCCTCCTCAGGAAGGGGTAACTTTAGTATCTGTGTTCTCGACAGGATGGTATTGAGGATGGCTTCTTTGTTGTCGGAAACCATCAAAAACAAGGTGTTGTCGGGCGGTTCTTCCAAAACTTTCAAAAGCTTTGGCGCAGCTGAATAATATATCTTATCCGCCTGATAAATCAAAATAACCTTATAAGTGCTCTCATACGCCTTTAAGCCCAGGGCGCGTATGATATCGTTGCAGTCTTCTGCATTGATAATCGCCTGTTTTTTTTCAACGCCAAGTTTTTCAAGCCAATCCATGTATTTGAAATAAGGGGATGCCAGCAGACGTTCACGCCAAAGATTCAAAAACAATTTGCTGCTGACTTTTTCTTTGTGCTCCTGGTTGGGTGCTGAGGGAAAAAAGAAATGGAGGTCAGGATGGGCCATTTTGTCGAATTTCAGGCAGGACGGGCAAGTTCCGCAAGCATCGTCTTTCCCCCGGTTGGTGCATTGTACATAACGGGCAAAGGCAAGCGCCAATGCCAGCGCCCCACTGTCCTCCGAACCAAGAAACAGCTGCGAGTGGCTGATACGTCCCTGCGCCACATTGGCCGTCAATTGGTGTTTAAAACGCTCCTGACCAATAACCTCCCTGAAAAACATGCGCCATTATTTTCGATTCAACACCCCAAACGTACCCATTTTTTTTTAATGAACAAAATACCATCAGATGACTTCGATCGTTGCACATCTTACCATGTATATTAAGATAGTATGATGAGAAATCGTTTTTTTGATGCGTATCCATATATACTTTATTGAACAAAAACAAGTTTTTTAACGTTTGTAAGGTGACTTTAAGATAACCACGTAAAGCAGTTATAGTTTAAACAATTAACTGTCATATTCTTACAAAAAGTCCACAATAGCTTGTTATTTATATATTTTTTGTACATTTGCAGGCTTTTTTCAAAAAAATGAACCAATCTATGGTAATATTACGAAAAAGGAACCTTCTCTTCGTTGCCATTCCCTTTTTGATTTTTTCCATTTTCATGATGATCCGCAGTTTTGAGGTTGACGTGGATCGACATCTTGGCAAGGAGACGAAAAAAAAGCATGAAGTCGAAGATCTGGAATCCATTTTAGATCGTGGGGTTTTGCAGGCTGCTACTGATTATAATTCCACGAACTATTTTGTATACCGTGGGGAGCCTATGGGTTTCCATCTTGAACTATTACAGCATTTTGCTGCTCATTTGGGTGTTGACCTGGAGGTAGTAGTATCCAATGATCTTCAGGAAAACATAAATCGTGTGGTATCGGATAACGGATCCCATCTTCTTGCACAAAGTCTTACAGTGACTAATGAGCGGCGGGAGGCCCTTACATTTACCGAACCATATGATCAGACCCGCCAGGTGCTCGTGCAGCGGAAACCCTCCCGGCATTATAATATGCACTCATCTGATATTGAGGAACATCTTGTGCGGGAACAGATTGATCTGGCCGGGAAAACGATCCATGTGCAACAAAATTCGGTTTTTGTTTCCAGGCTCAATAACCTGATGGATGAAATAGGAGATACCATTTATGTTGTGGAGCGCGAGGAGACTATGGAGGAGTTAATAGAGCTGGTGGCCGATGGGGAGATTGAATACACAGTGGCTGATGAAAAGCTGGCGAGGCTCAATGAGATGTACTATGCGAACATTGACACAGGTACGCCGGTAAGTTTTAAACAGCATTTAGCCTGGGCCGTGCGCCCCGGTGCTGAACGGTTGCTGGACACACTTAACCATTGGCTGAATGATTTCAAGTCAACCCGCCAGTATGCAGAAATTTATAATCAATATTATCATAACCCGCGTAGCGTGTTTATTGCCAAAAGTGATCTGCATTCGCTGGGCGGCGGGAATATTTCTGAATTTGATGAGCATTTCAGGCGTTATGCGGGCATCGTAGGCTGGGACTGGCGTTTGATCGCATCTCTGTCATACCAGGAGTCGCGTTTTAACCCCTCGGCCGTTTCCTGGGCAGGTGCCTTTGGTATCATGCAGCTGATGCCGGGTACCGCCGATTTTCTTGATGTTGGGGGTGATGCCACCGCAAGGGAGCATATCGCTGCCGGCGTTAGGTACCTGCAATGGCTTAATACAAGACTCGCTGAAGAGATCCCGGATGAGGAAGAGCGGGTGAAGTTTGTACTGGCCTCCTATAACGCCGGTATCGGTCATGTACTGGACGCAAGGCGCCTGGCACGAAAATACGGCAAAGATCCCAATGTCTGGAAAAATAATGTGGACTACTTCGTCCTGAACAAGTCAAATCCGGAATATTATCGGGATCCGGTGGTTCGCCATGGTTACGCCCGCGGTTCAGAACCCTATAATTATGTGACGGAGATTATGGACCGCTACAAGCATTACAAGAATGCCCTTGACTAACCGGGGTCCTTAATGTGCCTCCAGCCAGTTGTTGCTAAGACGTAGTTCACTTAAAAAAATTCACTGAAGATCTTAATGTGCTTCCAGCCAGTTGTTGCCGGTGTTCATATCCACCACCACAGGCACTGAAAGGTCAATGGCGGTTTTCATCTTTTCTTCAATAAGCGGCATCAGCGTATCTGTCTCTTCCTGATGGGCATCAAAGACCAGCTCGTCATGTACCTGCAGGATCATCCTGCTCTTCATTTGCTGCTCTTTCATTTTTTCATGAATGGAGATCATGGCGATCTTGATCATGTCGGCGGCAGTGCCCTGAACCGGCGCATTGATCGCATTGCGTTCGGCATACCCCCTTACCACGCTGTTGGCGCTGTTGATGTCGCGGACATACCTTCTGCGCCCGAACATGGTGGATACATAGCCGTGTTCCCGGGCAAAAGCGATGTTTTGCTCCATATAGTTTTTAACGCCCGGGTATTTGTGAAAATACTGCTCAATAATATCGGCGGCTTCCTGGCGGGGAATGCCCATTCGTTCGGAAAGGCCAAAAGCTGAGATGCCATAGATGATGCCGAAATTCACCGTTTTTGCTTTCCTGCGCATCTCCTTTGTAACTTCTTCCAGCGGTTTTTCAAACACATTGGCGGCTGTGGCTGCGTGGATATCGAGTCCCTGTTGAAAAGCGCTGATCATTTCCTTGTCACCACTCAGGGAGGCGATGAGCCGTAACTCGATCTGGCTATAGTCGGCAGCCAGCAAGGTATAATCCTTGTCTCTGGGCACAAAAGCCTGGCGGATCAACCGGCCTTCTTTGGTGCGGATGGGGATGTTCTGCAGGTTCGGGTTGTTGGACGAAAGACGCCCGGTAGCGGCTACAGCCTGGTTAAATGACGTATGAATCCGGCCGGTCTTTTCCGAAATAAGTTTTGGAAGGGCATCCACGTATGTCGATTTGAGCTTGGTCAATGACCGGTATTCCAGGATTTTTTCAATGATCGGATGCCGGTCACGAAGCTTCGACAAGACCTCCTCACTGGTGCTGTATTGCTTGGTTTTGGTTTTCTTCGCTTTATCAGTGATCTTCAACCTGTCGAAAAGAACCTCGCCCAACTGCTTTGGCGACCCGATGTTAAAGGAAGTGCCCGCCATCTCATAAATCTCTTTTTCAACCTCACCGATGCTCTTTTCCAGAACCCTGGCATAATCTGACAGGGCATCCCGGTCGATACGAACGCCTGTATGTTCCATATCTGCCAATACAGGAACCAGCGGCGTCTCTATCTCATCAAAAAGCTTTAGCAGCTTGTATTCTTTCAGCATCGACTGAAAGACCTGCCGCAGCTGCAGCGTAATGTCGGCGTCTTCGCATGCGTAAGGTGTAATCGTCTCAAGGGGAACACTGCGCATACTTTTTTGCGACTTGCCCTTCTTGCCGATTAGTGATTCAATAGGCAATGGATTGTAGTCGAGGTAGGTTTCTGCCAGCACGTCCATGTTGTGGCGCATGTCGGGCTGCAGGAGGTAATGGGCCAGCATGGTATCAAACAACCTGCCTTTTACCTCAACCCCATAGGATTTTAATACACCAATATCGAATTTGAGGTTCTGGCCGGTTTTTTCAATATCAGGGTTTTCAAACAGTTCTTTAAATTTAGCAAGAAGGGCTTCCGCTTCTTTTTGTTGTTCCGGGAAGGGAACATAGAAAGCTTCGCCGGGTTTTATGGCAAAGGCAATACCTACGAGCTCCTGTTCCGTTTTGTCGAGGCCGGCGGTTTCGGTGTCAAAACAAAAGCTACCCGCTTTTTTCAGCCGTTTTACCAGGTTCTCTATGTCCTTGCTTTTTTGCACGGCCTGGTAATTGTTGTTCTCGTTTAGCTCTTTCAGCTTGTTCTCAATGGTGTCGGCTGCATTCTCTGCCTGTGGGTTATCCTCAAACAGCGCGATTTGCCCGCTTTGTTTTTTCGCCCGCCTGGCTTTTTCTTCCGGAACGATATCGGTATCTGTAAAGACTCTTTTGGCAAAGGATTTAAACTCCAGCTCTTCAAAAAGGGGCACGAGCTTGTCAGGATCGGGGTCCTGCCGTTTAAGCTGGTCGATGCTGATGTCGACGGGCACATCCAGGATAATGGTGGCCAGGTTTTTGGACATCAGGGCCTGTTCTTTGTTTTCTTTTAAGTTTTCGCGACTTCGTTTATCCTTTACCTGCTCCACATTCTCCAGCAGGTTTTCCACGCTGCCAAATTCCGCAACCAGCTTTTTGGCTTTTACCTCGCCGATGCCCGGCACACCTGGGATGTTATCGGAAGCGTCGCCCCACAGGCCCAGGATATCAATAAGTTGTTCGGGCCGTTCGATGCCATACTTTTCGCAAACCTCTTTCACGCCCAGTATTTCTGCCTGATCACCGCGCCGGGAAGGTTTCAGCATAAAGATGTTGTCCGAGACAAGCTGTCCGAAATCCTTATCGGACGTCATCATATAGACGGTATAGCCTTCTGCTTCGCCCTTTTTGGCCAGGGTGCCGATAATGTCATCGGCCTCATAACCGTCCAGGGCCAGTACAGGAATGTGAAAACCGTCCAGCAGCTCTTTGATGTAGGGCAGGGAGGCGGCTATATCTTCGGGCATGTCTTCCCTGTTGGCTTTGTAATCTGTGAAGTCAGTTTCCCGCAAGGTAGGTGCGATGGAGTCAAACGCAACAGCGATATGGGTTGGCTGTTCCTTCTTGAGGGCTTCGGTCAGGGTGTTGGCGAACCCAAGGATGGCTGATGTGTTTTGCCCCTTTGAGTTGATACGCGGGTTACGGTTCAGGGCATAATAGGCCCGGTAGATCAGGGCCATGGCATCGAGCAGCAGCAGCTTGTCAGAGGTAGGCATGGTTATGGCTTTTATGACAAAGATAGTGAAAAACAACAAAGCCCGGTT
>JAWLDT010000041.1:0-24205 GCA_041686485.1 Bacteroidales bacterium
GACCGCCCTGACAGTACGTTTGGGCTGTATATCCAGCTCATTAAAAATGCGCAACACATCAATGGACTGCATGCAGCCGGCACCGTCGTCGTGGGCACCCTCACTGTTGTCCCAGGAGTCAAGGTGACCGCCAACGGTGATAATCTCATTGGGATGCTCACTGCCACGGATCTCCCCGATTACGTTGTAAGATACGACATCGGGCAGGCGATGACTGGTATTTCGCAGAAAGAGGTTGAGATCAGGATCGGTCTGGAGCCACCGGCTTAAAAGGTCAGCTCCTGCCGGACTTACTGCCAGGGCAGGTATGTTCTCACCGTCTTCTACAAAACGGGTGACACCGGTATGCGCATAATCATGATCGGCCGGGGTAACAGATCGTACGACGGCAGCCACAGCGCCATATTCCGCGGCCATGGCAGGTCCGTGAAAACGTTGCCCGACAGTCGCGCTGTATCCGTCAAAGGTATTGAAATGCCTGTGATCGAAAGGGCGGTTAAAAAAGACAATATTCCCTTCTATGGCTTCGCGGCCCAGTTCTTCCAGTTCATCAAGTTCCTGAAGTTCAATCACGCCGGCGGTAAGACCATCAGGTCCGGTGCCGACGGACAGGCCGAGGGCTATGACATTCAGCTCCTCCGTTCCCAGTTTTCCCGAAGAAACCCTGGCTACCTCTTCCTCTCCACGTTTCCAGTTGGGCACCATCACTTCCTGGAGGTAAACACTGTCGAGATCCATGTTGTCCATCAGCTGACGTGTATATTCAACGGCAGCGGCAGCTTCGGGTGTGCCTGCAATACGTCCCTCTGTCTTTTCACAAAGGAAACGCAAATTTTCATAAGCCACCTCCGACTGCAGTGCATTGGTAACTATGGCATCCACAACATCTTCTTGTGCATGCAAAGAAATGGCAGAGAAGAAAAAAACAAGAGGGAGAAATACTAATTTACGCATAACAATATTTGTATTAAAGGTGTTGAAGCGGTATTTAACGCTTTCAAAAGTACGGTTTTCCCGTTAAAATGCATACACAACCTTATTGGCAGGATGCATGTGCCGCATAATCACATCTTAATGAAGCGACCGTTCAATTGCCGTTCCTTGTTTCGCATTATCACAATATAGGCTCCCGCAGGAATTGTTGAGATATTGAGTTGCACGTCACCTTCTGCATCTATGCTAAGTTTTTGTACTGTATCACCCGTCAGATTTTTAATCAGTACGTCCACTTCCCCGTGAATGTTATCATCCATCTGCAGGGAAATTACATCCCCTGCCGGATTGGGATAGATTCTTAACTGCCCGGCACCATCCGGTGTGTGCAATCCCACTGTAAAATCAATATTGAGGGAATCTGCCGGCCCCATAATGCCATAGACTTTCTCGGCGGCATAGGCTGAAAGGATGCCCTGTTCACTGACAACATACTCAAGTGTTGTGCCGTTTCCAAGGTGTTCGGTCAGTTCAGGATCGGCAAACCATTGCAGGGAATCGCTTCCCAGGGCTTCGATGGTAACCTCTGTTCCTTCTTCCAGTTCGTCAACATCAGGCATCAGGATGTCCGGTTGTGCAATGACGACAAAGTCATCAGCGATGGAAGAACCCTGGCCGACAGGGCTGAACTGCTGTATCCCAAAATAGAACTCACCAGTTTCCCAGGCCTCAAAGGAATCCCCGACCAGATGATAGCCGTCATGATCATTTTGCGACATTTCCGTTTCCTCCCAGACAACCTGGTTCATATCATCCGGGGCGGGTGTTGTCCCGGCAGCTATCCGCAAATTGTGTGAGCCAGACCCCAGTGTATTATAAAAAGCAGCTTTATAAAGCCGGTCGGCTTCAAGGGTATAGCAACCACTGATGGCCCAGTCATCAGCCGCCTGATTCTGATCCCCCATAAAGTATACGAGGTAATTGCTTCCGCTATGGGCCAGACCGGGATCATCTGTACGTAAGCCCCAGTAACGACCGTCCTGGTTGATATTAAATACACGCCAGCCGATTTCACGTAAAGCAAAAACATTTTCAAAATCCTGCATAAAGTAGTGACCGGGGCCGCTTAAATCCTGCCGGATACCATAAAACCGGGCACTTCCCTGGTTATGACCGGTATTTTGATCACCTTCAATATCCCAGTCATAATGCAGTGTATGTCGACCATAAGCACGCATATCCAGGTCAAAGGTGACCGTTTCGGAGCCGAGTACCGGAATTTCCGGGGTTGGTAGTGAAAGGGTCTGCAGGGTGTCATTCAGGACAAGGTCAAGGTGAAGCTGTCCGGCGGGCAATGGTTCACTTCCTACATTATCGATTCTGGCATAAAACGGGGTCTCCTCATCAAATGCACAGGGATCAGCAGTCACTTCTATATCATAAACGGCGCCGTCGATGTCATCCGCCTTTTTCACACCGAAGTCATCCATAAAGATAAAACGCCTGTTTGGCTGACTTTGTGCATGCAGGGCGAGATAGTAATCACCATCTTCTTCGACCGTGAAGGCATAACTTACTTTTCTGTGATTGTAGTTGATGATTTCCTCTTTGCTGTCCCATATTTCAATAATATCATCCTGATGCGGGGACCCTGCGATTCCTGTACGCATACTTTCAGGATAGTCGCCATCATAAACCGAGTAATAATAACTAGCCACATATACCGTGTCGGCTTCCAGCCTGGCGCAACTTGAAAACAGCCAGTCATCTGCCTGGTTCTGCTGATCGGAAGAATGGTACATCACACGATTACCCGAATAGGCATAGTGAGAGAAATTTACGCCCAGATCCCAGGTAGAGTTATCTTCATTGGCATCAACCACTTTCCAGCCAGTCTCATCCAGTTCATCATAACTTTCAAAGGTGATATAGACATCATTCGCCTCCGGATCGATCAGTGTACTGAACATGGAATAGCTAATACTGTTGTTTCCGGTTTCCTGTTCATTGGCCGATTCAGGCAGGCTTACACCGGCATTCACAACATATTCGCCGTACATTCGCATATCTGCTGTAACAACAATGTCTTCCTGCTGGCCGACTTCCATAACCTCATCTATAATCAGCTCATCTGTCATAACCACATCTCCGGAAGGGCTAACGATCTCGTAATCGATGGTCATCTCATAGTCGAGGTCCTGATTCCCGGTATTTTTGACCGTGATTTGTATCGGTGTTTCTTCGGTGAAGCCACAGGGATCTTCCATCACTTCGATTGCATTCAGGGCAATATCGATATCGTGGTTCTTTCTTACCTCCACGTCATCCATATAAATCCATCCTTCGTCGGCATCGCTGTGGGCGTGGAAACCGACATAATAGATGCCGTCAGACGGAGGTGTAAAGGCAATGACCCCTTCCTGGTAATCCATCGGGGTGCTAAAGGTTTTGTTCCATAATAACTGATCCATGGTTTCTGCGTCCTGTTGCTCACCGAGATAGACAGACATCTTCTCTTCATAGCTGGCTGCCCTTCCTGTATAATGGAAGTTCATCAGGTAATATTCATCCGCATCCATAATATAGCAGTTGGAGAAAAGCCAGTCATCGGCTGGATTTTCCTGGCTTCTGCCGCTACGCATGGAGACTTCTCCGCTGAGCGCAAAACTATCGTTCTTACGCATCACCCAGGTAATAGGTGTTCCTCCATCGGCGTAATCGTCATTGGCATTTTCGTACCACCAGCCTAAGTGGGGATCTACAAAATCAGAATGGCCGTCGATCTCCACCATCTCGAAGTCTTCCGTATACACGTGACCGGCAGTAAGGTCTACTGTTGTATTTTTGATCCTGGTATTTGAAACATTGTTGCCGGGGTTTTCATCTTCTTCGAGAAGCACTTCTGCGGTCACATCATATATCGTATTAAGCTGTGACAGATCAAGGTGAAACTGCAATGTATCCTGCTCCAGGATATCAAGGGTTTCCTGGGAGTTCATGGTATAAGTCATGGTGCTGCTGCCCGGTTCTTTTACGCTCACCACAACTTCAGCCTGCTCGAGGGGTTCCAGCCCCTGGTTTTCGATCACAACCTGCACCGGCGTTTCATCCGAAAAAGCATTACAGCCATAGGTCTGCTGCACAATGTCAACAAGGGCAGCATCATGATCTGCAACGGTCTCCACGATAAAGTTATCTACAAACATCTGGAATGTATTTGGCCCGACGAAGTCGGTATACAAGCCAAAGTAAAAATTGCCGGTATAGGGCGCCTGAAAAACGACTTCATCCGCTACATAGTCGAAGGTGTTGATGATGATCTCATCCAGGAACTCAACTTCTCCCTCGGGTGAGGGTTCATCGAGCAGGTATATCGAAAACTCTTCCTCGACATCTGTTCCCCGGCTCGCTTTGTGAAAGCGGATCCTGTAGTAAGCATCCTCTTCCATCATAAAACAATTGCTGAATGCCCAATCATCAGGATCTGCCTCGTAGCGATACATGTTGAGGCTCTGTGGCGGGATGTACGCCTGGCCGGACAAAGTATTCAACCGCCATCCTGTATTTCCGTCACTATTGGAATGTAAGCTCCAGCCCATCTCTTCCAGGTCATCAACATCATTGAAATCCGTCTGATAATCCTCTAAGGCAAGATTGATGCTCGTGTTGATAGCAGTATGGGAGATCGTGTCATTATCCGGGTTCTCATCTTCTGCAAGCAGGGTGGTAAGTTGCAAATCATAAGCCCCGTGCTGGCTCATATCGACGAAAAACTCATGGGTCGCGGTATCGCCGGCTGCCAGCAACTCATCGTGTGTATGTGTAAGAATTGATTCTGTACCTGAATCCGGATGGGTGGATTTCAGTTCAATATCAAAACCCTGCTGATCATTGAGGCCAACGTTGGCATAGGTTACCTCTACCGGTGTAACTTCTGAAAACTCACATCCTTCGGCATCCACCGTGATCGTTTGTGCGGCCAGGTCATCATACAGTATTCTTTCCATCGTGATATTGTCGAGGTAGACAAACCGGTGATCGGGCTCACTATAGATATGAAAAGCCAGGTAATAGGTACCTTCTTCCTCTACGGCAAACTCCACCTGTTCATTCCCGAAGCCGTCGGTGGTAAATTGTTCGAGGTCCACCAGTTCAACACTGAAATCATCGGGATCCGGGGATGTACCAATCATGACCCGCATATTCTCGGCATCAAATTCATTCCACGACCGGTAATCAAAGCCCAGGCGGTAGGTTTCATTTTCCAGGAGGTAAAAGCAAGAGCTTATCAACCAGTCATCTGCTTCTTCCATGGTTTCCACGCCATCATCACCGGGGTTAAACTTGCCGTAACGCATTGAATTGTACCCATCGCTTGCCCACTGGTTCGGCCCTGTAGCTATACGCAGCATCCACCCTGAATCATTTTGATTGGCATTTACGTCAAACCATTCAATATCTTCAATATAGGTCAAGCCGGCAAAATTTTCGTGGTACGGCTCCTCGCTGACGGGCCAGTTAATGGAAACCACCTCTCTTACATAGGTGTTGTTGGCAGGCAACTGGTCGCCGGGATAGTCTACGTTGGCAATAAATTCGAACTCCAGGCCCCCGGACAGATCGGGATAGACTTCGAGGATCGTATCCGTTCCTGCCACCAGTTCACTAACGGTGAACGCATCGCTATCGACCACATTGCCTTCTGCATCCTTCACCTCCCAGCTTACGGGTATATCCGTAGCATCCTGCTGTCCTTTATTGGCAATGACAATATCCGCGGGGGTGTTCTCGGAAAAGTCGCACCCGCTATCCAGGATATAGGCATTCTCCATTGCAAGGTCTGTTTCTCTGATAGCTATTCCGGAAACCACCAGTGAGAACGGTTGCCGTTTATTGGAATCATGCACGGGGTCTACGATAGAATCTTTATAGGATACCTCTACGATGTATTCACCCGGTTCGGGTAAACTTATCTCAATTTTTTCGATGTTGTCGACAACATTGTCATCGGTAGTAGCAGCTTGCGCGGGATTATCCGGATCCAGCGTCCAGGGATAGAACACCTCACCATCAGAGACGCGGGTAATACGAAGGTCGAGATCATTGACAAGCATGGGCGTACGATCGTCTACTGCGGGTTCGACCGGGGTTCCCGCCACATCTGTCCATGCCAGTGTAGCAACAAGGTCTTCCTGGCCGGTGGCATACACTTCTCTGGTATACTCCGGGATCACATCTTCTACCAGGTTTGATTCATGAACGATGGTGGTATTATCTTTATCGGGGAGGATCATCGCAGCGGCTTCCATATCAGCGAGACCCCATCCGTGCAGGTAATCGGGACCGGGATGATCACCGGCTTCTCTGGTAGTATGAATTAACAAAGCCCTTATGGTTGATGCCCACAGGTAGTTGCCATGAAGCTCTTTATTATGTTGCTGAATAAGGCCAAGCGAACCGGTAATAGCCGGGGCCGACATAGAGGTGCCGGTGAGGCTGTTATAGCTGGTATTTGTGTCCACCCAGGTAGATAGAACAGTTTGTCCCTTGGCAACCACATCCGGTTTAATACGGCCGTCATCTGTTGGGCCGGTATTGCTGAAATCATTCAATATAACGCTTTCAGGGCCGGTGTAGTCCTGAACGGTTTCTATGGATCCGACCGTGATCATGTTTTTACCGATCCCTAAGGATGGCAGTACATCATAACCATCAGAACCCCCATCGGGCTCACGGTAGTCGGTAGATTTGACCCATTCACCAACGTCATGATCAAAGACATTGTGTTCTTCGCCTTCATCCGGGCCAGCAGTGCCACGGTCATTTCCGGAAGCATACACCTGCAAATAATAGGGCGCATGGTAAGCTATTTCATCACGAACCGCGGTTTCTTCTGTGTAAAAACCAAATTTATAATCCTCCGTGCTGTTCACACGCGTATCGCCATACCAGTACCATTGCAGCTGACTATAGAGCCAGCCGGTTGGCCGCCCGTAGGAATGGTTAGACAGAATAGCGCCATCGGCAGCCGCCTGTATCATCTCCGGTTCGTCATCAGAGAAGTCGTAAGCATGCAGGTTGGCAACCGGGGCCATCCCTTTTGATGTGGGTACCACCCCTTCTGAGACCATTGTTCCGGCCACATGGGTTGCATGGCCGTTCATGATAGCATCCTCGTCCATCTGTGTGGTGCGGTCACCAAACTCCTGGTGCGTATGCCGCAACGCACCGCCATCCCATATATTAAGTGTGATGTCTTCGCCGTTAAGGTTGAATTCGGAACTGCCACCCGACCATAAATTATCTGTATCCAACGTCCTGGCAGAAAATAGATTATATGTTTGGTAATAGATGGGCTCACCGCGATCGCTAAATCCCATCAGGCGAACAACACGGGTACTGTCACTTATGTCACGTTTAGCCGGCTGCCTGGCCTCAAACGCTTTGACCTTTTCCCGGTTAACTTCCCACCTGGCAGAAGTTTCAACCCACAAACGATGCAGGGCGTCATTATTGGTTTTTTCAATAATAGCTTCTCTTTGGGAATCATTTTGGGCATATAAACCCAGGGCAGATATAAAGACAAACACTAAAAAAATGTAAGCAGTGCGGATCATAGTATAAAACAATTTAGTATAACATATAATTTATTTATTTGAAGGTTTTTGATCTATTAAATAGCAAAAAAACACATCAAAAACGCTTTTAAGGTACTGAATATCAAACCTGTAAATTTTCTGCAATATAGAAATAATTTTTCAAACCCATCAGGTTGATCTCAACCAGATACACAAACTGGTTCATTCATCCCATCTCATGAGCAAAGCCATTCTTTAAGGGCTTCATACACCCTGTGAACCGGCAGGCCCATCACATTATGATACGACCCTTCTATACCGTTTATACCAATGTACCCAATCCATTCCTGTATGCCATAGGCGCCGGCTTTGTCAAAAGGCTCATATTGTTGAATATAATAGGATATTTCTTTCGCCTCCAATTCACGGAAAGAAACCATCGAACGGTCTGTGAATACTTTTTCGGATTCCCGGTGACGAATACACACACCGGTATATACCTCGTGGGTACTTCCTGAAAGGCCCGACAGCATTTTAAAAGCATGCGCTTCGTCAGCAGGTTTATTAATAACCTCTCCCTTCTGAACAACAATCGTGTCTGCGGTGATAATAACCACATCCTTCTTTTTGAGCTCATCAAGAAAAGCATCTGCTTTCTGACGGCACAGGTAAGATACAATCTCTACCGGTGGCAATTCTTCCGGAAAATGTTCTTTTGTCGGTCTGGCCATGGCACGAAAGGGGATACCGGCTGCCTCCATCAACATTCGGCGCCGTGGAGACTGGGAAGCAAGTATGATATCGTATTGCTTGAGACATTCAAGAATATGCATGCTATTGGTTTTTGATCTGAGGGAAAACGATAATACGTAAACAGTGAACCGGGCGTCGCCGGGTGAAATCATGATTTGAAATATAACTCACCAACTCAGGCTTTCTTTATCAAACCAGCAGCCATGAACCTTCATAACCTGTTCGATAACATCACGCACACACCCTCTGCCGCCTTCATAGGAGGAGATATATGCAGAAACTGCTTTGATCTCTTCGGCGGCATCAGCAGGGCAGGCAGCGACCCCTACCTTCTTCATGACCGCATAATCCGGGATGTCATCACCCATATATAACATGGTTGAGGGATCCAGCTTGTCTTTCTCTATAATCTCATCAAAAACCTGTAATTTATTTCCGACACCCAAATGAATATCTTTAACGCCCAACAGGAGAAACCGCTTACGAACAGTCTCACAGCTGCCTCCGGTAATGATGATAATACGATAGCCTTTTCTGACTGCCAGCTGAAGCGCATAGCCGTCTCTTACGTACATACTTCTCAGCATTTCACCATCAGGACTCAGCAATACGATTCCGTTGGTCATAACCCCATCCACATCAAACACAAAGGTGTCGATATCGGCAAGCAATTGTTTATAGTTCGTCATAGGCACAAGATATGATCAGCTTGAACTTCTTCATGGTGAAACCCCTGGAAAAAACCTTCAACACGATTATTATTGTTACTTATTATATTTCATTCGGATATCCTCACTGATAAAATGATACATCTTTTGCCATGCTGGCTGGTCTGCAAGCATTTGCCGATGTTTTTCCAATACGCTGGTATTGTTGCGCCGGGCCGGACCGGTTTGCACCCGGCGTGGATCATTTTCTCCTGCTTTGGCTGCTGTTTCGGCAATAAGCGGGCGGAGCATATCAAATGACAGGCCATGACTTTCCAACATGTCAGCGGCCACAGCATACATGTGATTCACAAAGTTACAGGCAAACACGGCAGCCACATGAAGCTGACGGCGGGTTTCAGAAGACACCCATGCCACGTTATCAGTCACACAGCAGGCCAATGCCTGCAAAAGCTTCCCGTCATCCCGGCCTGCAGCTTCAAGACACAACGGAATATGGGAAAAATCTGTTTGACGCCCTTTGGTAAACGTTTGTAACGGATAAAAAACGCCATGGCGCCGGCTACCTTTTTCCAAAGCTTGCATATCCACACTTCCGGATGTATGCACCAACAGCTTATCAGGGTAAGGAAATGCCGCTGCGATATCTTCAATGGCATCATCTGACACCGCCATCACATATATGGCAGCATCAGGACTGAGCTTTTCAAGACGATCGGTTGCATCACAACCGATTTGTGCTGCCAGCTCCCCGGCGGCTTTCAGACTACGGTTATACACCTGTAAAACCGGGATACCAGCATCTTTGAATGCCAAACCCAGATGCGTTGCCACATTGCCTGCTCCCAGTATGACGACGTTGTGATTAAAGGTATCCATGGCTCGCATCATTTGTTTCGCAAATGTACATATTTTAAGAAATATTCGTGATGAGAAAAACGAATCTGAACCGTTCACCGCTCACCGTTCACTTCTTCCTCCCAGCTTCCAGCTTCGAGCTTCCAGCTTCTTCACCGTTCACTGTTTACTACGGGCCAGGCTACTGCTTAACCACCCGTAGCGCGCTGTTAATCCCACTTCCCCGCAGGCGAAGGATATACAGACCGGATGGCAGATCCGGCAGATAGAAGGAATAAGTCTGTCCGGGATTTTTAGTCTTTGACAGATGTCGTTCCTCAATAAGCCGGCCATAAAGATCATAGAACGAAAGGCGGCTGTCGGCGGGCAGCTCCCGGGAAAAGGTTAAATGGAGATAGTCCGTAAAAGGGTTTGGATGTACTGTGAAAGGCGCTAACCTGTCAGCATCTTCCAGGGAGATGTCGTGCGTTTCGATATCCTGCAAAGCCTGGTAATACGAAACGGCCTTGTCGAGATTATCGCGCATTTCCTGAAAGCTATCGCTCAGATGGATGGCAAAGGTCACGCTGAGCGAATCTCCTGATTTCAGTGTATGCGGCCCGGAGCTTAACAGGGAAGCTACATCGTTATCATCATAATAAAAACCTGATTGATAGCGGTTGGAAGTAAGAGCGGTATATTTTTGAAAATCACTGAACCCTTTGTCAATCTGCATACTTCCCTGGGTGCCCGGATTATCAAACGCATAATGGCGCATTCCGCCTGCCGACAACAATTGGACACCTGTATAATGTCCGCCGTTTTCGTGAAATGCATATGCCAGGCGACCTGGTACATCGAGGGTAGCACGGTGATATTTATTATCGCGCAGCACCCAGTCGGCAAAAAAACCGGCAAAAAAGTCATTATACGCGTTTTGTGATTGATTAGTGATGTGCCAGGTCAGCAGGAAAAAATCGTCGGCTGGTTCTTCGTCCCAGAAATAGAATTGGTAGGCAATGTCCACTTCCAGGGCATCAAACCGATCATCCTGTATAGTGGTAAGGCTTCCGGACACTTGTTTGGATGCCAGTGGATGGTCGTCATGCACCTCCGGCAAGGTTTCCGGCAGCAAAGTTTCGCTGAAAGCACCGGGCTCCGCTCCATAAATATTGTCAGCTATATTGAAATGGTTGTTTCCCAGGATCAATCCGCCACTTTTCAAACGGGTATAGCTGTTTTTGTATGTCAGACCCAGGCCCTGACTGTAATAGGGATAATTAAAACCGATGGCACCCCTGGCGGAGATAGTGGTCGCAACATTACCGGCTTGTATGTTTACATAGTCAAGATTCAAATGGCGATTAAGCGTTTGTTTCCCAATGCGATTGCCGTCCCTGTCAACAAAGGAGACGGTGAAAGACACGTTATGATTTACGGGCAGGTCGGGGTCTGTCTTCAGCAAAAAAGGATTATCCTCGTGGCCGACAACCTGGAGGCTGTCGACATCGCCCAGAAAGATACTGTCGTTGACGGTGTCCAGATGTTCACTGCTGGTTGTTAGTACAGCTGTTACATCCTCAGCGTCATCCAGTCGGTTCTGGTATTGAAAGTGCAGGGAAAAGACCTGATCCGGTCTGACAGCCTCCAGTTCTTCATCAGGCGTCAAAAGCCCGGTGATGGCCATGTAGGGCCAATGGGTTTCTGTCAGCGCCCGGTACATATTTAACCTGCCATGGCCAAGCTGTCCGGCATAGTCTTCATTACCTGCCACCCCATCGATAGAATCTGTAGTCATTTTAAGGATACCTTTAATCTGCAGGGCGTGATGCTCAGGATAATAAGCACGCACGACAGCAGCTGCACCGGCCACTACAGGGGAAGCCATAGAAGTTCCGTTAGAGTTTATATACGAACCATTTACCCAGGTGGATAGCATATCAACTCCGGGCGCTGTTAAGTCGACGAAATCACCATAACTGGAAAATCCGGCCTTTCTGTCCAGACTGTCGGTAGCAGCCACACTCAACACATGTTCAAAAGAGGCCGGATAGAACGGTACGGGAGTATCTGCATTTCCGGCGGCAGCCACCACCAGGACATCCTGATTGAAAGTAGCATAATTGATAATATCCTGTCCAAAAGGCCCGGAATTAAAATGGCTGCCCCAGGAACAGTTGATCACAGAAACATCCTGATCTGCTGCGTAAACAATGCCTTCATAGGCCTTTACCAGGTTGCCAAATTCATCGTCGATCTTCACCGGTAAAAACATCGAATGAAAACCTGTTCCTGCAATACCCGTTACGTTATCAGCGGCTGCCGCGGCGATACCTGATACATGTACCCCATGGGCTATCTTATTGTAAGAAGGGTCATTATTGCTTTCTCCGAGGTCCCAACCGTAAAAATTATCTTCATACCCATCATTGTTGGAATCTTCACCATTCATCGGATCATCATAATTATACTTGATGGCATTCACCAGATCAGGGTGATGCAGTTCCACACCTGTGTCAACAATGCCGATCACAGTATTGGTATCCCCTTTGAATACCCCCCAGGCCGCAAAAGCCTCTATATTATCGAGGTAATATTGTTCATCCAGCAATGTATCATTGGGAACATAGCCCTCGGGGTAATGCATGGCTTCCGGCAATGTCCGGTCAGGCAAATAACGTGGCTGAACGTACTCCACCAGTCCGGTAGAAGCAATATTCGTCATAACCGCTTCCATATCATATTCCTGACTGATCTCTACTTCATACATACGCGACAGATCAGTCAGGGGCTTTCCTGAAGGATGGAGTTTATCCGGCGGGGGTTCATGCGTTGGAAAAATACGTTCCGGAGGTGATTTTAAGACGGATGGTAAGCTGTTTTTCAACAGGGCGGGTAACTGGTTGTCACCATTTTTATGAACGGCCTCCGGGATCAGTTTAAAGATGATGTTTCCGGGAACGACATATTCTGTACCAATGCCTTCGGTATGTACCACAGGATGATTCCATTCCGAAGCCATGATAAACATTGGGATTATAAAGAGAAACAGGCAGGTAGTAAAGATTCTGTTATTCATTATGTTAGCAGATCAAACGTGCACGATAAAATCAAGTTTAACGGGCAGGATTTTGGGTATACGGGTTTGTATTATCAGCAATCCGTTCATATTCAGGGATATGATCCAGAAAATGCCACTCACTGTTTTCATGGCCACGAAAGCAGCAATAATGTTGAACCCCATTGGTTACTATCAGATAAGCGACACCATGTGGGACATTATAGCGGGCCACCTGGTCAAAGACATCTTGTGTGACAGGTACATCGGCAGCCTTGCATTCAATGATCATCAAAGGTTTGCCATTTTTGCCGTAGATGATGGCATCGGCACGCCGGTCCATCCGGTTATACTGCAAAGGGGCTTCCACGGCGATCAAACCCTGTGGATAGGCCTTCTCCTCCGTCAACCACCACAAAAAGTGTTGCCGCACCCATTCTTCGGGGGTGAGAACCACAAAACGCTTCCGGAAAATATCAAAAACATGTGGCTTGCCTGATCTTTTGGATATTTTCAGGGGGTATGTCGGGAGATTTAATTGTTGCATGGTCAATTGCCTTGCTGCACCTTTTACAAATATACACCAAAAAAACAGTTCATTTTAGCATGGTTTCATTAATTTTGTCAAGACCTATGCGGTCAGACAAGCAAACATTTGCCATTTATGAAAACACGCGAGGAAATTGTAACAAACTGGCTACCACGTTACACAGGCACCAGGGTGGAAGACTTTGGCAAATATGTCATACTTACCAACTTCAACCAATACGTCGGATTATTTGCAGACAAGTTCAATGTTGACATACAGGGCACGGATCGCATCATGCCAACGGCTACCCATCATAATATCAGTATCATTAACATTGGAATGGGTAGCGCAAATGCAGCCACCATCATGGACCTGTTATCAGCGGCAGAACCTAAGGCGGTGCTTTTTTTAGGGAAATGCGGGGGACTGAAAAAGATAAACAGGTTAGGGGATCTGATACTGCCCATAGCAGCCATCCGCGGCGAGGGTACCTCAAACGATTATTTTCCGCCCGAAGTACCAGCACTGCCGGCTTTTAGCCTTCAGAAAGCGGTCTCTACCAACATCAGGAAACATGGCAGGGATTATTGGACAGGTACCGTGTATACGTCCAACCGCAGGGTATGGGAACATGATGACAAATTCAAGAATTACCTGCGAAAAATACGATGTATGGGCATTGATATGGAGACAGCCACCATTTTTTCCGTCGGGTTTTATAACAGCATTCCCGCCGGCGCCCTTCTGCTCGTCTCTGATCAGCCCATGATATCAACGGGAATAAAAACAGCCGAAAGTGATAAAAAAGTGTCCGAACAATTCGTAACAGAACACCTGAATATTGGTCTGGATGCACTAAAAGAATTAATAAACAATGGCCTGACAGTGAAACACCTTCGTTTCGAATACGAAGAATAGGGTTGTAAGCCGATCCAACAATAATATGAGCCAAACAGCATTTTATAATATTCTGAAAGACATACACAACAAAGTGTTTCATCCTGTCTATTTTTTAACAGGTGAAGAAGCTTTTTACATTGATGTGATTTCAGATTACCTGGAGACACAGGTGTTGACTGAGACAGAAAAGGAATTCAACCTGAGCATCCTCTATGGAAAGGATACGGATATACCGGAAATTATCAGCGTAGCCAAACGCTATCCAATGATGGCGAGCCACAACCTGGTCATCATAAAGGAAGCTCAGCATATCCGAAATATAGATGATCTGTTATCCTATATAAACCAACCACTCGAATCAACTATTCTGGTAATATGTTACAAATACAAAACCCTGGACAAACGCACCAAATTTTATAAGACATTAAATAATACCGGTGTGGTTTTTACAGGTAAAAAACTGTATGACAATCAGGTACCGGACTGGATCAAGGATTATGCTAAGCGATACGGATATCAGATTGGTCCGCGGGCAGCCCAAATGCTGGCCGATCACCTGGGGACCGACCTCGGCAGGATCGTCAACGAAATGCAAAAGCTGTTCATAAACCTGGAAAAAGGCGCCGAGATCACAAGCCGACATATTGAAGATAATATCGGTATTAGTAAGGATTTTAATATTTTTGAGTTTCAACATGCCCTGGGTTCCAGAGACAATCGTAAGGCCTACCAGATCGCCAAGTATTTTGCCGATAACCCAAAGTCGAACCCGATTATGATGGTTACGGCGGTTTTGTTTCAGTTTTTTTCCAAAATCCTTTTGTATCAAAGTCTGCAAGACAAAAGCAAGAACAATGCAGCTTCCGCGCTCGGCGTGAACCCTTATTTTATCCGGGACTATGCCCGGGCGGCCAAACATTATCCGCCGGCCAGGGTGGTCGAAGTGTTTTCCCTGCTCAGGACCTACGACCTGAAATCCAAGGGCGTAAACAATGAAACAGCCACTCACGGAGAGCTGATCCGGGAGTTAACGTATAAGATTTTGAATGAACCATAATGAACGGTGAACAGTGAACAGTGAACAGTAAACAGTGAACAGTAAACAGTGAAAAGTAAACAGTGAACAGTAAACAGTGAACAGTAAACAGTGAAAAGTGAAGAGTGAAAAATGAAAAATATAGCCTGTTCAGGCCGGGCTTGACCGGCCCACAATAACTACCACAGGGGAACTACCGTAATGACAGGGCTTGACCTGTCACAGAACAGTGAACAGTGAACAGTGAACAGTGAACAGTAAACAGTAAACAGTGAACAGTGAACAGTGAACTTATATAATATTAAAAAATAAGATGATATGAACTATTGGCTGGTAAAAAGTGAACCCGGTGAATATTCATGGCAACAATTGTTGAAGGATGAACGTACTTTATGGGATGGGGTACGCAACTATCAGGCGAGAAATAATCTGCAAGCCATGAAGGAAGGTGACCTGGTGTTGTTTTATCACAGTGTAACGGAAAAAAAGGTGATGGGCATTGCGCGGGTTGTCAGTGAACATTATCCGGACCCGACCACAGACGATAAACGCTGGGTAGTTGTAGACCTGGTGCCTGAAGAGTCATTTAAGCGTCCGGTCAGTTTAAAAGAAATAAAGGCTGACCCCAGGCTGGAACAAATTCCGCTTGTGCGGCAGGGACGTCTCTCCGTAATGCCGTTGAAGCAGGAAGCGTTTGACACGATTGTCGAACTGGGTAACACATGATCATCTAACTAAAATACTTTTCAAGTGAATGTCCTGGATCTTATTATAGCCGTCATTCTGGTCCTGGGTGCTATCAGAGGCTTTCAAAAAGGCTTTTTTCATGAGATCGCCATGCTGGTCGGCCTTGTTGCCGGGGTTTTTATAGCCATCATGGTGTCTGACAAGGTAGCATCGATCGCAGAAGAACTGTTTGGATGGAATCTTCAGGTGGTAAAAATCGTGGCCTTTATCCTGATCTTCATCATTGTTGTTATGCTGATCAGGCTTTTAGGCAAAGCGCTGACAACCCTGTTTGATGCCCTGATGCTCGGGTTTATCAACCGCCTTGCGGGGGTGGCTGTTGGCCTGTTAAAATGGGCGCTTCTGCTGGCCATTGTCTTTAACATCATTGCTTTCCTTGACCAGCATCATCGTTTATTGTCCGAAAAGGTCATAGAAGGAAGTATGCTTTATGGCCCTCTGAACGCTTTTTTAAACCTCTTTCTGGAATTCATCAATTACGAAAACATGCCGGAAGCCATTGCCATGATGCAACATGCAGGAAGGTCACTCATGTAGTCAAAAAGGCAGATCGTCATCCGGATCGGCCGGTGGCAATGGTTCTTCCGGTGGCATCGGACCATCAAAGGGGGAAGGACTCTCTATGCTGCCTGCCTGTTGCGAAGTGTCCTTTTCAATCTTCCAGGCTTTAACGTCAGTGTACCAACGGCCATTAAATTCACGGCTCTCGATATTCACCGAAGCCGTTATAGTTTCTCCCTCTTTAACATCGAAACGATCAATTTTATCACCCCAAATGGTAATACACACTTTTCTTGGATAAGGCCCTTCCGTTTCTATAATAAAATCCTGCTTCCGCCATGGCCCTTTGTGGCCTTCACCACTTTGTTCAGGAAGGATGGATATAACTTTGCCACTGATTTCCATAAGAATAACACTTTTACCAGAATATTCCGATTTTTTTTCAAAAATAAGACATTATTCATAACAGGCAATATGAAAAATATGGCCGGCAAGAAAGCTGCATTGGAAAGAAATACATATCAGATATATAGGTATATTATTTTTAATGCTTCATAGAATGAATCATATTTTCAGACGCAATCAAAAGGGTTTCTTTAATTTTTTCAATATATTAAAGTAATTATCATTATTTTAGGCCTCGTATTCTAAAAACCATATTAACATTCCATATCAAATGAATATCAGGGTTTTATTACTTCTTAGTATTGTTCTTTTTCTGTCACTGAAAATATCAGGGCAAACCAATCGCGTAAGTGGCTTGCGGGAAAACACCCCGTCAGTATTTGCCATTACCAATGCCGATATTGTCACAGAGCCGGGTAACAGGCTCGAAGATGCGGTGTTGGTTATACGCAATGGTATTATAGAATCTGCAGGGCAGGATGTTCAAATTCCGGCCGATGCTACCATTCTGAACATGTCGGGTGGGACTATCTATCCAGGATTCATTGACATGTACACACATCTGGGGCTTCCTGCTCCTGACGAAAACAGTGCTGAACCGATACACTGGAATCCGCAAATAAGAAGCCATTACAGTAGCGGAACCGCTTTCCGGCCCGACGAAGAAGAAGCCTCTTCATTCCGTAAACAAGGGTTTGTTGCCGCGCTGACCATTCCCAGACACGGACTGCTTAGCGGACAGGGAAGCATTGTCAGCCTGGGCGAGGGAAGCGCCAAACAGCTGATTATTCAGCCGGATGTGGTTCATGGCATGTCATTGCAACCATCTGATGAGTTTGAAGAACGTTACCCCACCTCCACCATGGGTGCTATCGCTTTGCTAAGACAAACTTTTTTTGATGCAGATTGGTTTGATGCAGCCCACAAAGCTTTCCAGAAAAAACCGGGACTGGAGCGTCCGGAGTCAAACCAGGCCTTGCATGCACTGACAAAAGCCCGGTTTCAGCGCACACCTTTTTTAACGGACGCAGATAATGAAACCCGCTTTTTGCAGGTAGCCGCTTTGGCTGATGAGTTCAATCTGGAGATGTGGGTTCGCGGTAGTGGATATGAATATCGCCGAATAAGCCACATCCGTGAAACCGGATTGCCGGTCATACTGCCATTAGATTTTCCTGATACCCTGGATGTAAGCGCCCCGGAAAAAGCACGCGAGGCATCACTTGAAGCGCTCAGACACTGGCTGCTGGCCCCGGAAAATCCCGCAAGAATGGCCGAAGCAGGTATACCCATGGCCTTTACCTCAGAGGGCAGTGATGATTCATTTCTTAACAATCTGCGTACCGCTGTCGCACGTGGCCTCGACCGGGAAGATGCTTTGGCATCCCTGACTACCACCCCGGCCAGCCTGCTTGGCATCAGCGAACGTTATGGCACTTTAGACGAAGGCAAAGCGGCCAGTTTTATCATTACCGATGATGATCTGTTTTCAGAAGGTTCGGTTATCATGGAAACCTGGATAGACGGTACACGGTTCCGAAACCAGCCAGAAGAGAAAGAGCTGCGGGGCACCTATACAATATCAGCCGGCAATACGCTGGACGGCGCTACCCTTATTATAGAAGGCAGTGAGCAGGCCCTTCAGGGATTCGTTATTCATGATACGGACTCTATGCGCCTGCAGGACGTCAAATATGACCAGATGCGACTTACTATGCATTTCGAGGCTGACAAACAAGCACTTGCCAACCACTACCGGCTATCTGCCCAACCAGGCGTGGAAGAATTACTTGGGTTGGGTGAAACATCTGACGGACAGACCTTTAACTGGTCAGCAACACGTACCAGGCCTTTTTCAGAAGAAAATAATGATGACAATACGCAAAGCAAGGCCCATGAAGACCTTCCGAACATTCCAAAGAGGTATCCCTCTATGGATTATGGTTATACAGAAAAGCCAGAGGCACCGGACAACCTGATTATCCGAAATGCAACCATCTGGACACAGGGCCCGGAGGGTATCCTCGAAGATGCGGATATGCTGATCAGCGAAGGCAAGATCGTTGAAGTCGGGCGGGACCTCTCTACCCCTTTCTTCACGGAAGAAATAGATGCCGCAGGGAGGCATGTTACACCCGGACTGATCGACCCACACATCCATTCAAGTATTGGCGGTGGTGTTAACGAAACAGGTGACGCCATTACCGCAGAAACCCGTATCAAAGATGTGATGCAGGGAAATAATGTGTGGCTCTACCGGTTGCTGGCCGGTGGCATCACCTCGGCCAAATTGTTTCACGGCTCAGCCAACCCCATCGGCGGGCAGGATGCCACGATCAAAACCCGCTGGGGAGAGATGGCAGAAGACCTGCTGATCAAAGATGCTGTACCGGGCCTGAAAATGGCACTCGGCGAAAATGTTAAACGTCTTGACACCAGGTATCCAACCAGCAGGCAAGGCACGGAACAAATCATCAGGGATGCGTTTCAGGCGGCTAAAGAATACGAAAGAAAATGGGAAACATGGGAGGAGAATGGCGAAGGATTACCGCCACGCAAAGACCTGCAACTGGAAGCCATTCTGGAAGTGCTCAACGGAGAACGTAAAGCCCATGTCCATGCCTACCGCCAGGATGAAATGCTCATGATGATGCGGCTGGCAGAAGACTTCGGTTTTACCGTGGGTTCTTTTGAACACACCCTGGAAGGATATAAGATCGCAGATGAATTACGGGAACATGGCGCCGGCGCAGTCATATGGAGCGACTGGTCATCATTCAAGGTCGAAGCCTATGATGGGATCCTGTACAATGCCCGCCTCCTTAATGAAGCCGGTGCATTGACATCACTACATTCCGATAACACACAACTGTCGACCCGGATGAACTGGGAAGCCGCAAAAACCATGAAAACAGGTGTCGACGAAGTGGATGCCATGAACTTCATTACGTTACATCCTGCTAAAATCATGGGTATTGACCATCGGACCGGATCCCTGGAAGAGGGAAAAGATGCAGATTTTGTGATTTGGAACGGACATCCGATGTCTACGCGCTCAACGCCCGATCAAACCTGGGTGGACGGTAAAAAATATTTCGACCGGGAGGATGACAAACAACTGCGCGAGGAAGTCATGAAAGAAAGAACCCTGATCATAAACCTAATTCATAAAGACAATTTATAACAATGTTTAGAACAATCATTAGTACGATATTTTTTATTGCTTTCGGCGCCTTTAATGTCATTGCACAAACGCCGGCACCACCGCAGCATCAACCGGTAGCCATTACCGGCGGAACAATTCATACCATGACGGATGGCATTATTGATGAAGGGACCGTTTTGTTTGAAGACGGTAAGATCACTGCGATTGGCAATGAGATCGCGATTCCGGACAATGCAAAACTAGTGGATGCCTCCGGGCGGCATGTTTACCCCGGACTAATACACAGTCGCACCACCCTGGGATTGACAGAGATCAGCCGTGTCCAGGAAAGCACCGACCTGAGCGAAATTGGTGATATCAATCCAAACATAAGGGCACAGGCAGCATTCCATCCGGTAAGTGAGCACCTGCCCGTGGCTGCCGTTAACGGCGTCACAACAGCTGTACCCACAATCCATGGCAGCCTCATTGCAGGCATGACCGCCGCTATGATGACCGATGGATGGACATGGGAAGAAATGACCATGAAGGAGGGGCTGGGCATGATCGTAAATTGGCCATCGATGGAGGAACCTGATGAATATGCCAACAAGATGGACAAGCTTAACGAAGCCATGGAGAAAGCCCGTCGATACGAAAAGGCCAGAAGTGCCATGGCGTATTCAGAGGAGATCTACCACCCCTTTGACATCAGATGGGATGCCATGTTGCCCGTATTACATGGTGACATGCCGGTATTTATCTCTGTGAGCGGGGCCGAACAAATCCAGGCGGCCATAGCCTGGATAGAGAAACAACAGGTTGAGGCCGTTCTTGTTGGAAACCGGGGCTTTGACCTTGTAGCAGCCCAACTGGCCGATAAAAATATTCCGGTAATGATTTCAGGGGTGATCTCAGGTCCGGACCAACAGTGGTCAGGCTATGACGAAGCCTACAAAGTTCCGCTTTCCTTATATGAAGCAGAGGTAGACTTTAGTATTGCCGGCGAGGCTTCAGCAGCAGGAGCTTACCGCCTGCCACACCATGCAGCTTCCGCAGCAGCCTTTGGCCTGCCCGAAGAAGAAGCCATGAAAGCCATCACCATAAATGCAGCCAGGATTCTGGGCATTGATGACATGGTCGGCAGTATCGAAACAGGGAAAGATGCCACGCTTATCATTACCGACGATACACCACTCGAGCTTTGGACAACGATAGAACAGGTATACATCCGTGGTAGACAGATCGACATGACAGATAAACACAAACGGCTGTTTGAAAAATACATGGAAAAACACACACAGCGAAAATGATATAATTTGCGTTTTCCATGTCACAATTTTTATTTATTTTGCATAATGAAATATTCTAATAACAAACCTATAATATGGCTGCCTGTCTGATCTGACTCTTTGATTTCATTCATGAAAGGCCTGGCACCTATTACCTTTTCAAACCTAAAATTTTATCTATTATGAAAGTAACAACAATGATCTCACGCACAAGATTGCCGCTGGGAGCAATTATGCTTGTAATGCTTTTTTTCGTTTCTTCATGTGGTGGCGGCCAGCAACAGGCAGAAGACAGACTGGAAGAAGTTAAGGAAGATACCGAGCTTCAGCTCCAAATGTTAAAGAATGATATTGACGAACGCATCAGCTATCTGGATGAACAGATAGAAGAAAGCTCAGATGAATTGGCGGAAGAATTGAAAGAGGCCAGGGCTGAACTGGAAGAACAAAAAGAAGTGTTAGATGAGGAAATGGATAAGATCGATGAAGCCACCATCGAGTCCTGGGATGCTGTAATCTCTGATATAACAGGTACTTACCAGGATGCACGCACAAAAACCAATGAGATTTCGGAAGAAGTCAGAAACAGAATTGAAGAAGAAGAAGAAGAACAATAGTGGACTTTTTTCATTACGTAAAAACCTGCCATTGAAATGGCAGGTTTTTTTTGACACATAACCCATCCAAAAACATAAAATCACACAACATGCATCGAATTCTGACCTTACCTGCTCTTCTGATTACTGTGTTATTCATCAATAGTTGTCAGATCAACACATCCAATGAGGTGCATTCGCCTGATGGCCATATCAATGCTGCCGTTTTCCTTATGGATAATGGCCAGGCAGCTTATACCATCCATCATAAAGGAGAGCTGATTATGGATACATCCGCTCTGGGATTCGAATACCTGAATGCCCCTCCCCTGGCTACCGGATTGGAAATCACAGAGACTACAAGGGGCTCTTTCAATGAAACCTGGGAAATGCCCTGGGGCGAACAGCGGTCGGTGGAAAACCAGTATAACGAGTTGATTGTCTCCTTTGAAGAAACGGAGGATCTGCAGCGTGCCTTTGATGTCATTTTCAGGGTGTATGATGACGGGCTTGGTTTCCGTTTCGATTTTCCGGCACAGGAGAACATGCAGGAGGTAATGATTACCGAAGAAAACACCCACTTCAATCTCACCGGTGATCATAAGGTATGGTGGATCCCCGGCGACTGGGATATTTATGAGCACCTCTACAGCACAACACTGTTTTCCGAAATCGATGCCCTGACAAAACGGGATCATCCTAACCTGGCTCAAACTTATATACCAGTCAATGCGGTCAATACACCGGTTACCATGAGAACGGCAGAAGGGATTCATCTCAGCTTTCACGAAGCAGCCCTGATTGATTATGCGGGCATTACCCTGGAGGTGGATGCTGATAACATGCAGATGCGCAGCAACCTGGTCGGCACGGAAAGGGAAGATTATAAGGTAATTCAGGAAACTCCCTTCAAAACACCATGGCGCACCATCCAGATTGCCGAAAGAGCCGGTGATCTCATTGAATCAAAACTCATGGTAAATCTGAACGAACCCAATAAACCGGGCGATGTTTCATGGCTGGAACCAAGCAAATACATGGGGATATGGTGGGAAATGCATATTGGTAAATCCAGCTGGGATTATACCGACGAACAGGATATTGATAGCTGGGAAGAGGCTGAACCACATGGCAGACATGGAGCCACCACCGAAAATGCCAAATACTATATCGATTTTGCCGCCGAACATGGCATAGGCGCCTTGCTCATTGAGGGATGGTATACCGGCTGGGAGAACTGGATTGGTCATGAAGACCGTGAAGGCATCTTCGACTTCGTAACCACGTATCCGGATTTCGATCTGGAAGAGGTCACTGCTTACGCAGATAAAAAAGGGGTTCGTCTTGTCATGCACCATGAAACATCAGCTGCTGTAACGACATATGAAGAGCAGCTGGATACCGCTTATGCCTTCATGGAACATTACAGTTACGACATGGTCAAAACCGGATATGTCGGGACCATCATTCCGCGCGGTGAATACCACCACGGCCAGTGGATGGTGAACCACTACATGCGTGTGCTGGAGAAAGCCGCCGAACACCAGGTGATGGTCAATGCCCATGAGCCGATCATGGCTACAGGGTTGCGGCGCACATACCCGAATGACGCCACCAGGGAAGGTCTAAGGGGACAGGAGTTTAATGCATGGGCTGTAGATGGCGGCAACCCGCCTGAACATCTCCCCATAGTAGCGTTTACCCGCATGCTGGCAGGGCCAATCGACTACACACCGGGTATTTTCAACATCAAACTTGAGCCCTATAGTCCGGACAACCAGGTCAACACCACACTGGCTCAACAGCTTGCTCTTTACGTGGTTATCTATAGCCCCATGCAGATGGTGGCAGACATTCCTCAACACTATGAGGGCCATCCGGCATTTCAGTTTATCAAAGACGTTGGCGTTGACTGGGAGCAATCAAAGGTACTCAATGGGGAGATCGGCGAATATGTGACCATCGCGCGGGAGGAAAGGAATAGCGGCAACTGGTTTCTGGGAAGCATTACCAATGAAGAAGCCCGCGAACTTACCATCGGAACAGATTTTCTGGATCCAGACCAAACATACCAGGCCATAGTCTATTCCGACGGTACAGATGCGCATTGGGACAAGAACCCGGAGCGTTATCAGATTGACAGTTTGACTGTGGATCATACTTCTGAGATCCATCTGGACCTGGCGCCTGGTGGCGGTGCGGCTGTCAGTTTCAGTGAACGGTGAAC
>JAWLDT010000042.1:0-16023 GCA_041686485.1 Bacteroidales bacterium
AACAGTAAACAGTAAAAAAAGCTATGTCTGTGTCTCGTCCTGAAATAAGTTTACGCTTTTAGTAAACAAAAACCAGGATTATGAGAGACCTAACCACCTAACCCATTAACATTTTGACTTTTAGACATTTAGACATTTCGACATTTCGATAAAATTATAAGTATATGAAGTTGTTATGTTCTTGTCACCATGTGTTATAGGGTTTTTTCAGTAGCATGGCGTTGTAATAACGGCGTTCATTCGTGACCTCCCGGCCCAGCCATGGTGGTTTTTCAAAGCTTTCTTCCTCCTGATTCAACTCAATTTCTGCAATCACCAGGCCTTCGTTATCGCCCGCGAACTCATCCACCTGGTAGTGGTGTTTTCCTGCAGGCACCAGGCACCTTGTTTTTTCAATCTGCCCGGGTTCACACAGAGCCAGCAGTTCTTCAGCCTCATTAACGGGTATTTCTTTTTCCCATTCATACCGGCTCATTCCGGTATCGTTTGCTAACCCTTTGATGGTGAGAAAAGCTTTGTTGTCTTCTATCCTGATACGAACCATGCGCTCGGGCAAGGTGGAGAGGTAAGCCTGCAGGATGTGTGCGTGCGTGACGGCCTCTTCCTTATAGCTATCGGAAAGCACCAAAAATTTGCGTTCTGTTTCTTGTGCCATGTGTATGCTTTTGTTTTATTCCAGATGCCATTTTCCAATAAAACAAGCCCACTATCAGGATGTTCTGTTTCAGGCTGTAAAAATTGCCAATATATTTTGCGGATAATCGGATTTGGATTACTTTTGCACTTGCAAAAAAGGGTCTCGTGGCCGAGTGGCTAGGCGGTGGTCTGCAAAACCATTTACAGCGGTTCGAATCCGCTCGAGACCTCGAAAGGGGTGCAAACATTACAACCCGAAATTATCAAACGGATAAAAACATGAATCTATACATGCACGGGTAATCCGATGCCAGAGGTAATATTCATTCTTTGAGCTTACGACCGCCTTAATAACCAATTTAAGGCGGTCTTTTCTTGGTGTGCCGTGCTTTATTACCGGACTATGATCTTTTTTGTTTGAAGGGAGGTTGGCCTGCTCATCCGTACTACATAGATGCCGGCAGGAAGTTCCATATAATAAGATTGCTCTCCGGCCTCTGCCTGGTAAGTCCGCAATTTACGGCCGTTGATGTCATATACTCCGATACTAGCCCCTTTTCCCTGACTGAATATGTAGAGCGTATTGCGATGATTCCATATACTGTCTGAAATATTATGCGAGCTGCCGGGATCATCGATGCCGGTTTCCTCATCTTTCCCGAACCTCAATTCAAAACGCAGAATGCCCGGATCATCACCGGAAGCCTGCGCATCAAAGGCATATAAAGAATCATTGGAGAGTAATGTCTCATTGTCTTGCACAAGGTCAACCAGGTAAATATCTTCTGTTTCAAATACCCCTTCCTTATTGGTAAGGGCCAAAGTGTACCAGCCCTGGGCGGGTGTTTTGATACCTACTTTAATGGTAAGGCCTTCTGTTGTATCCGGGATGGCATTAATGGCAGTCCTGTACTCGTCAGACGTCATGCTGTATACTTGTGGCATGGCAACATTATAGCTGAAAAGCTTCATAGCATCGCTGCGGTCGCGTGAAAAATCACTATTTGTTCTGCAGCTTATAATGGTTTCATCATAATAATGATCCTTACTCAGGCGCAACGTCAAACTGCCGCTGGCGACGGGCCGGTCCTTGGTGAATTCCCCGCCGTGGGCCTGCATTATGTCTTCAAAAATAAAGGATGTATCATCTGCATCTGATTTTGCCTGTACCATAAAACCCTGGTGAGGGGCAATAAATGCATCTGCCTCATTGCCGTTGACCGGAGTATAGCCTTCGGTTAAACCATCCTGGTTGCTTTCTCTGGAATAAACATAAGCGTATTCATCCTGAAAGCTGGTTCGATCAGCCTTATTCCAGTCGATCCCCGATGTATAAGGATTACCGATAAGGTTCCAGCCTTCCTGATACTCCCATGATTTTCCTTCTTTTTCCCCGGGTTCGGCCGATCCATAGGCCAGGGTAGAGGAAATATTACCTATGTTGAGATTGCCGGTAAATGTTTTGGTGGGATTATTCCCGGCCTCAAAATCGTAAGCCACCAGGTAAGCCCGGCCGGGTACAAAATCAAAACCACTGTTATAAGTATCAAAATACCCGCCATCACCCGTCTTATAATTCAGCCACCAGCCCGATTCATGCCACATGTAAAAATCGTCTGTTCTGTTATCTGTCCCCTCTTCATGTCGGGGCTCAAACTCGCTGCCTTTAATAGACATTCCTGCTACGGGAGCGCCCAGTAAAATCCAGTCGAGGGGGGATCCCGGAAAATACCGCTCAACACTGGCCTGACCTTCCAGGCCAAATTCAAAGCTGCCAAATACGATCAGGGAGGCATCCCCTGTGTCATCAGATTTTAACAGTAAGTCCCCTTCCGTAATTTTTATGGTAGTGCCGGCAGCTATTGTCATGCGGGTAGCGGAATTCACGCTGAGTCCTTTCACCGGATCCTGCTGGGCGGAGAGGGAGGTAGCCATGAGTACTACAAGTGAATTCAGAAGCAATATGTGTAAAAATATCCGCATAATATAGTTGCTGCTTTAGGGGACGGAGAGATGCCATTGCAAATCCACGATCTGTACATTTTCTTTACCGCTTATACATCTGATATAGAGTTCAAAATGATCCCCGACCTGTACATTTTCCAAAAGCACTACGGAGCTGAATGGCTGGTACTCCCGCCGGAGGCGGGCAGTCATTAATCCATGGACCTCTTCACTTGCAGGCAAATTCGATCCATCTTTGTTTTTGGCAATCGCGATCTGAAAATTATCTCCCATTGTATTACCCGTAATATTCCCTGAAATATACATAATGACATTGGTTGTAAAGTTACTTGCGTAGGTCACTTTATTCCCATCTATGGTCCATTTCTCGGAATAGGAACTAAAAACATCCGCTTGTGTACCCATCTCGATTTTATACCAGGAGTCCTGATCGGAAATTATGGTCTCCGAAACGTTTCCGACCAAATCAATCTGCCCCGTGGGGCTTGAATCAGGCACGCCAATATTGCCCTGTGTCAGTACGTTTTTGTCCCGGTCAAGACTGTAATCAAAACCACTTTGGAGGAATCCGCTGTTGTCCCAGTAACTGGCAGTGATGAATATTTTTCCGATATTTGTGAAATGGTCAGTATCCCGATAAATGCCTGTATTGGTATCTCCTGGATAGAGACCACAGCCAGTGATCTCCACAGTAGAACCCTGGTCGTTTTCCAGGTGTAAAGCGATATTGTTGTTTCTGAAATCGGACAGCATCATTTCCAGGTAAACACCCTGTTGGTTGCCATCAGTGTTAATAAGGACAGCTGCATGATTTGCGGCTGAAAAAATCATATCGGATAATTTTATATCGCTTTTTTGGGATATGTTAACGGAATTATAAAAACCCGAAAACTCAACACCATTCATCTCGTAATAAGTCTCTGCACCTGACAGTAAAATGGCATCCTCATTTGGTGATTCTCCGTAACCTGTATTCTGAGTATTAAAATTCAAAAAACTGAAAGAAGTCTCGCTTTTGACATCAAACATGGCTTCACCCGAGAGGGTGCTGCCGGGGATGAAAGTAGTGGATATATGGGAAAATCCCTGGATAGAAACCGGATAATCCAGGTCGATCACCACTGTTTCTTCAATGGCATAATCCCTGCCGCAAAGACGGATCAGGTATTTGCCATCCATATGCAATTCAAGATAGTCTATAACTTCCTGTATAGTGGTGAAGCTCCCCATTGGATGGACGTCGATGAAACGACCTACCCTTGGATCGTAATTTTGGGAATACCAGCTACCCCCATAGGCTACAAAAGTAATTCCCTCATGCCGGCGTAGCGGCCAGCTGTCAAAACCATCCATTGTCGTCCCTCCATATCCTTCCACCAGGATCAGGTCTGTGTGTGAACCATTATTTTTAACCGTTATGGCCAGGCCATTGTCTTCCGCATTAATATCAGGTAGTGTTACGGTAATGCTGTGAACACCGGTCTCTTCCGCACTGGCCAGAACCATATTTTCTGACTCATCCAGCGTATAGGTGGTGGTGACTACAGCGACATTCAGTTCTTCGTCTGCCGATGTGTCCATCCTGGCCCAGCTTTGCCCATCCCAGTAATAGTAGCCCCAGGGTAAAGCACTTCCTGTATTGTAGACCAGCATTCCTTCAGTCAGGGTATTTGAAGTGAGGGGCTCGGTGCTGTTTAGACCCTGAAGTGCTACCTTCGGAGGTCGCAATCCCTTATCCTCGCTATCAAGGTGCAAAATAGCCGATGCGTCGATTGCCGCAGGAGATTCTTTATCGGAGATGATTACCTGGGCATTTACCAGCATTGTCATTGCAGATAGCAATATTGCTACAAGGGATGTTTTTATATTCATCAGATAATTGTTTTATGTGTTTATCAGTTGATTCATTTTTTTCTAAAAAATATCTATAAGTAAAAAATATCTATAAGAAAGTTTAATTTACGAAAAAACAATGTACCACACAAGCTTTTAGTTTGGAGTATAGTTTTTTAATGACTTTGCTAAGAGGGGATGTAAGTGGAAAACGGGTTGATATTTTTCCACCCTGGTTCCTGTTTTCAATTTGCCGGATATCAAATTAATTTTATATTTGATAAAAGAAGTTTATCCTTCAGTAGCAACATATTCCCGATTCGAAAAGCTAATTGATGAGGCCATTCCTCTTGTTGACGGAGATGCTCCAGGGCGAGTCTATATTGCCGAACTTATTGGTTTGAAAAATCCTCCAAGCATCATCCTCAACATGGGATATAATAGGGAACCAGAGGATCTAATTAGCTGGGTTGTTCAACCTCAAACAGAGGGTAGACAAGCCGAGTTGGAGGCCTTATTAGAGCCGTTTGACACACGGTCTTTATGGGAGATCCTCAGTTTCTTATACCCAATTGTGGTTGTTGATGAATTTCAAGATTGTGAAGGAGTCTTCCCAGACATTATTAAGAAGTTATCGAATTGTGGTAGTCTTTTTAAGGCTGCCGATGATTTTTAAAAACAGAATAATTCATTCGACTGCCCAGCAACAGAATGATTGTCTGAAGCTTTGGAGTTAATTCATTTGGTAAAGTTTTTGTTTTTTCTGAAAAATGCGTATTCAGCTTCCAGCATAACCCAGACAGCCAATACCACAATCAGTCCATTGACCAGCATCAGCAGGATATTTGTTTGGTTGAAGAACTCGATTTGGTTCTTGATTGCAGCCCACAAGGTGATGATGCTCATAAAGACTGCGGGCACTGCAGTGATTATCCATTTTTTTCCGCCCATATTCTTCAGATAGATGCTCAGGACGATAAGTCCGAGTGCTGCCAGTATTTGATTGATTTTGCCGAAGAGCGGCCATAGAAGGAGGGCTCCCTCTCCGCCAAAGCCTGTGGAGAATGCCAGTAGAGCAGCTGAAACGACCACGAGGAAAGTGGCGAAATACGTGTTGTCGATCATATTCTTTTTTTCTCCGCTATTTTTATTAGCGAACTTTTTCTTCCCGAAAAGCTCCTGAAGGAAATAGCGTTGCATTCGCACGGCAGTGTCGAGGCTTGTCCCGGCAAAGGAAGCTACAAATACACCCATGATGAGTATGGCAATTGATTTTGGGATTCCCAGGGAGGTAATGATGTTTGCAGAACCTTCCACAAAAGCTGCCAGCTTACCTGCCATTCCGGAGGCGGCAGCCCATGAGCTGTAGTTGGAACCCCAGGCTGCCAGACCGGTTTGTACTTCACCATCAGGTGTTGTAAAGCCAAGCCCCAGACCGGCGCCAACTGCAATAATCACAAGCAGTGCAAGTGCACCTTCTGTGAGCATGCTGCCATAGCCAACGAATAACGCATCCTTCTCATTGGTGACCTGCTTGGATGATGTACCTGATGAAACCAAAGCGTGAAAACCGGAAACTGCACCGCAGGCAATGATAATGAATAGAAAAGGCCACATTGATGGAGCCCCTGTCGGTCCTGCGTCATAGGCGGGTGCCACAAAAACAAAGTTAGTGGTAAGCGAGACTATAACGACACCTATGATGAGCAGCCCCATTGCTACTAGTAACTGGTGGGCATTAATAGAGTCGCGCGGCTGCATCAGGGTTGTTATCGGCAATACCGATGCGATGAATGCATACACAAGCAAAATGATTGTCCATAAGCCCGTAGCCGGAATACCCCCTATTTCTGTCAGATTAACAGGGAAGTAATAACCGAAAATAACGGTCAGGTACATCACCAGCAGAGCAACCAAACTCCATAAACGGTAACTTGCTCCCTGTTTCATCACCAGGTAGCCCAATAAGATGGCTATGGGGATCTCTAACCATACAGTAAGGACAGCGCCGGGGTACATGTCAAAAATAATGGCTATCACCAATCCAAGGATTGCTATAAAGATCCAAAGTTCCAACAGCCCAATGAGGAAAAGAAAAATCTTCGTTCGTCGACTCAGATAAATGCCCGTTATCTCCGCAATAGAGTATCCCTTGTTGCGCATCGATACAATCAGGATCCCAAAATCGTGAACAGCTCCAATAAAAATACTTCCAAAAAACACCCATAGCACGGCAGGAACCCATCCCCAGATAATTGCAATTGCCGGACCAATAATTGGACCTGTGCCAGCAATAGAAGAAAAATGATGACTAAAAACTATCCCTTTTTTACTTGGTACATAGTCAAAGCCATCCTGAAGATTCGTAGCTGCAACATCTGATTTTTCATTCACCCGAAAAATGAGCTTACTGATGAATTTGCCGTAAAGGTGATACATGAATATGTATCCTGCAAATACCAGTATCATTACCGCTATGGGATGCATGGAAGAAGGGTTTTATGGTTTTCTGACGCGAACAGGATGCTAACCTGCAACAGGCAAAAATAAATAACCTTTCTATACAATTTTAAAAACTTAACTTTTTTATTTTGATTTCACTTTTTCTTTCCGGCTTCCAGCTTCTTTTGCCGTTGTTTTCATGCATTGTTCGCATCATGTGAACAAAAAGGTATTTTTTTGCATTGTTTATAACGGTATGATAAACCAGCCTGTCGGATTTAAACTTTATGTCCTCTATGTGGAAGATGATTGCTTATCTGCAGAAAAAACTGATCTATAGCATCCCCTTGTCAATGATCGCCGGTTTGCTGCTGGGACACTTTTTTGATGTGTCGTTTTTGCGATCCCTTATTTTGCCGCTTGTTTTCCTGATGATATATCCAATGATGGTGAACCTGCAGATTAAAAAGATCTTTTCCGGAGGCGATCTGAAACTTCAGCTGAGCAGTTTGTTCATCAGCTTTGCGATTATCCCGTTTATTGCCTATGGCGTTGGGTTGCTGTTTTTCTCCAATCATCCGATGCTGGCCATGGGGTTGTTGCTTATCGGGCTAATTCCCACCAGTGGGATGACCATCTCATGGACGGGCTTTGGTAAAGGGAACCTGGATGCCGCCATTAAGATGACTGTTATAGGTCTTTTTATTGGGGCGCTGTTAACACCACTCTATGCACAATGGCTTATGGGAGCCGCCATTGATGTACCGCTTTTACAGATCTTTCAACGCATAATCCTGGTCGTGTTTTTGCCGATGCTGGCTGGCTTCCTGACCCAGCGATTCATTATATGGCAGTATGGCCGGGAGAGATACCGGACCGATATCAGCCAAAAATTCCCCAGGCTCTCAACATTGGGCGTGCTGGGAGTTGTTCTCGTGGCGATGGCTCTCCGTGCTGACCTGATTATCTCCCAACCGATGATGCTATTGTTTATTCTGCTGCCTTTACTTATTTTCTATGGAATAAATTATACGATAAGTACGTTAATAGGTAAATATTTTTTCCCGAGGGCAGATAGTGTGGCGCTTGTTTATGGAACTGTTTTGCGAAATCTTTCTGTAGCGCTGGCCGTGGCTATAGCAGTTTTTGGTCCCGGGGGTTCTGACATAGCATTTATTATATCATTGGCTTATATTGTTCAGGTTCAGTCTGCTGCGTGGCATATAAAATTTGCTGAAAAGTTGTTTTAGCCTTGAATTATTCATAAACATTCTGCTAAATAGACCTGCTTTCCCCCATAAGCGGGACAGGAGTGTAAGCAGGTGCTTCTCGATGTTTATGAATTCATCAGGTTAGGTCAAGCTGCAGCAAATAATACAAATCTTTATCCCACATAGAATGCTTAGGTTGATAAGCTTGCAGATGATACTGACAAAGACGGCAAAAAGATCATAAATCTAAAAAGCCATAAAAGTGGTTATCAACGACAAAAATTGCTGATGCCATAAAATGGAGGTTAAAATATTGTAAACTGGTAAATATGACAGCTGAAATTTTTGTGAAGAAACAATCGGGCGAGCTGGAAGCTTTTGATCCCGGGAAACTGCATGCATCACTGCGCCGTGCAGGCGCCTCCAATGGGATGGCAGGCAAAGTGGAGGAAGCATTGAAACCTTTCCTGACGGACGGAATCAGTACAGCTACCCTTTATCAGAAAGCCTTTCAGATACTGAGAAAGCTCCGGCGCTCCACGGCAGCGCGTTATAGCCTGAAGAGAGGTATTATGGAGCTGGGTCCCTCCGGGTATCCGTTTGAACATTTCGTGGGTGCCCTGTTGAAATATATGGGATATAGCGTAGAGGTCGGCAAGATGATTGAAGGGGATTGTATACGACATGAAGTGGATGTGGTGGCCCATAACGACCATCAGCAGTTGATGGTGGAATGTAAATACTACAACAGCCAGAGCAAACAGGGAAACGTGAAAGTGCCCCTGTATATCCATTCCCGCTTTTCGGATATTGAGAAAAAAATGAAAGGGACCTCCGGGTTGGCTGACCGGAAATTCAATGGATGGGTCATTACCAATACCCGGTTCACAACTGATGCCATCGAATATGGCCGGTGTGCCGGATTACATATGGTGAGCTGGAGCTATCCCAAAAAGGAAGGGTTGAAAGAGATGATCGAGAATGCGGGTTTGTTTCCCATCACTGTCCTTACACAAATGAACAAGAAGCAAAAACAGACCTTGCTCGCAGAAGATATTGTCCTCTGCCGGCAGATCCTTCAAAAACCCGGTTTGTTGGAAAAAGTAGGACTGACCAGCAGGAAAAGGGAGAAGATCCTGGATGAGATCAGAGAGCTGGTTGATGATCGAGCGTAACAACCGACAGCTTCGCCCATGTCCGGTCACCATCTTCCAGCCGCCAGATAGCATCGCATTGCGTTGGAATGGTGATGCCGTCCACCCGTTGCCTTTCCTTTATTTCGACCACCCACTCCTGCTGTTTGGCATCTGCGCCACCACCCATGTACCGCTGTGTGGCAAACCGCTCGACGTGGCCGTTGTCATCAAAATGAAAAATCCCATAAAGTGAATCAGACCGTGCAGGAAAATGATGATGACAAAAATGGTTTTCATTGGTGCTGTTTTTTGAAGTGGCTTTGTATTGTTTATAGTAATGGTCGGATAAATATATGTAAAAAACCGGTATCAGAATCGTTACATCCTCTTGAAAAAGATAACATTGCCGGCAGGGCTTTTCATTTGCAGACCGGAATCCTGTTCTGTATGAGGAACGCGATGATCGTCCATAAAAAAATCATTAATTTTACATCAGTATTATCTGAATACTACTTTAGCAGGCCCAGATTCTGATCTGAGAAAAAACGCTTCCACTTAAACTACACAGTATCATTGACACTACGCTAACGGTGTATTTGATATTCACATCTAAAATAAAATACATAACAGACAGGTTATGCTGTGTCTAAATCATTTTGTGGCTATTACACTTCCAAAAACAGAGATATGATCATTACGGTACAGGCAATCAGCGACAAAGGTCTTGTGAGACCTAAAAATGAAGACCATATCCTGGTTCAGGACCGTGTGTTTACCGATGATCACCTCCGGCGCGAGTTTCCTGATGACCGTGTGCTGGTATTTGCCGTGGCTGATGGCTTGGGTGGCCACCCTGCAGGCGATGTTGCCAGTCGCGAAGCACTTCTGCATTTACAGGCTTTTGTGAGGGGTTTATCTGAAAACCTTGATGCACATGATGTTTTGGCGTCTTTCGAGGAATGGGTAGCGGCTGTTCATGATCATCTGATCCAAATGGGAAAAGAGGATGCCGGTTACATGGGAATGGGAACCACTGTTTGTGGCTTGTTATGGTATGATGGGGATATGCTTTGGTTTCATGCCGGCGATAGCCGTCTGTACCATTTTGGGAATGGCGTTTTGAAACAGGTCACCGCAGACCATAGCCAGGCTGCACTCATGAATGATCCAACCATTCCGTCCAGCATAGTAGCCAACTGTATCGGGCCCGGGAAGACACCCTATATTGATACCGGAAAAATAGAGGGCCTTTCTGCGGATGATTCCCTGCTGCTCTGCTCCGACGGCCTCAGCGATATGCTTAACGATACGGAGATTCAGACCCTGATGAAAGAACCGGATGTCACCCAAATGGCTGAAAAAGCAAAGAAGAACGGCGGATTGGACAACCTGTCTGCCATTACTATAACCTTTAATACGTCTACATCTTAACTATATCATTATGTCAAAAAACATTGGTAAGAAGGTAACGGCTTTTCATGCCATCAAAGATGACCTGCTCAATGCCGGGGCTGATTATCAGGGAAATGATATGGAGGAGGATGGCAATCTGCTTACAAGCACCAACCCCAAAATCATGCTGCCCATGATGAAACGCCTGGTAGAGCGTCTGAAAGAATAAGTTTTATGAAATCTGAAAACCCTCGTGTGACGGTGGTGCTTCCCTTTTATCAGGCAGGGGAGGAGATGGACGAAGCCGTTAAGAGTATTGTCAACCAGTCGTTCATGTCATGGAAGCTTGTCCTGGTAAGCAACAACGGTAGTGATGCCGGGCAGCGGATAGCCCGGGAATGGGCTGCTGCTGACAGCCGGATAACCATTACGGAGGAGCCTGTTCAGGGTATTGCTTGTGCGCTGAATACCGGATTACGTCAGGCAGATACGGAATATGTCGCCCGCATGGATGCGGACGATTACGCTCATCCCGACAGGTTGCAAATGCAGGTGGATTATCTTGACGGGAACCCGGACATCGATGTGGTATCAACACAAACAGCCTTCAGTTCCTCCCTGGAAAGCAGTTATGGTTACTCTTTGTTTGTTACCTGGCAGAACAATATTATTTCCCCAAAAGAACACGCCATGAAGCGTTTTGTGGAAGCCCCGCTAGCACATCCCTCCGTGATGTTCAGGACAAAGCTTGTTAACCAGTATGGCTTTTACACCACCCGCGACGTGCCCGAAGATTATGAACTCTGGCTGCGCTGGATGGATAAAGGAGTCAGGTTTTATAAGGTACCACAGCCACTGCTTACCTGGAATGACCATCAAAGCCGCTTGTCGCGCAACCATGAAAACTATTCGCGGGAGGCTTTCTATCGAATCAAATGTGAATACCTGGCCAGATGGATTAAACAGCATGTTCCTGCAGAAAAAAAGATCATTGTATGCGGAAGCAGCCGTATCGGACGAAAAAGGGCGGCCCTTCTTGAGGAGCTCGGTGTGAACATCAGTGGCTTTACCGATGTAAAAAAACGTCCGAACCGGCAGGTGGCATTTTGGCGGATTAGCCAGTTAACAGAACCCCAATCCTACTTTCTGATCAACTTTATCGCCCGGCGGGGTGTCGGGCAGCAAATACGGCAACATTTTACCAGCCTGGGATTTAAAGAGGGCAGAGACTTCATCATGGCCGCCTGAGGGTAAACATGGCCGGTTATTTTACGGACTTTGTTTCTTTGTATGAACAAGTTGATCAAACCCTTGGTATGACCGCTGTTTATTAGCCAACCCTTTAAATGTCCAAAATATCCCTGACGGAAGAATAACCAATTGCCGAAACCTTCTGTTGACACAAAATATCATCAACACTTTCCCGTTTTAATGACAATTAAAATTTGATCGGTGATATATCAAACTTTGGGTTTATTATGTTGTTTGTAACTTTGATGTTTTGAATGATTACATAGGTTTATTGTCTGTTTGCAAGATGTTGTTATCCCGTTTCCTGAAAGTTATATTGTTTTCGGTGTTGATATGCCTTCTCTCATTAGATGGGATGGCTTCTGATCAGCACACCATAATCATCTCCTGGGAAGAACCCCGGGATTTGCCCGTCAATGAGGACGAGTACCTGAAGATGCTGTATTTTGAAAACGCAGCATTTACCGATAGCCTGGCCACGGTACCCGTTTACAATCACCGTGTAAAAAATCCGGTGCCTTTATATGCATACCGGTTTGCCATTTCAGACAAGCAATTTGTCCCCGTCTCCGCATCTGAAGAAGAAATCTTAGATGAGTCGGGATTCCGGCAGGACAGCATCACCCTGCATCATCACCTGCAAAGTGCCCGCAAAGAACATCATACCGTTCTCTGGTTTTATCCTTTCCGCTATGACCCCGAAACTGCACAATATGAGAAGCTGGTGTCATTTAAGCTTGACAAGGAGCTGGTTTTTGATGATACCATGACCTATAAGGCCGGGGCCGAACGTTATGCCGATGATTCGGAACTGGCAACGGGCGACTGGTATAAGCTTTGTGTGGAAGAGACCGGTGTTTATCGTCTGGAATATGAGGATCTTGAAGCGCTGGGTATGGATCCGTCAGCCATTCAGAAATCCGACATCCGGTTGCTGGGCAATGGCAGTGGCATGCTTCCGGAAGCCAATGATGCTTTCGCTTATGACGACCTGAAGGAGAATGCCATTTATGTGTCGGGTGATGCTTCTGACGACTTTGGACAGGATGACCATATCCTGTTTTATGGCCGCTCGCCTGACAAGTGGCTGTTTGATCAATCCACCGGGCTTTTCAGGTATGAACGACATCTTTACGACCAACAAAACTGTTATTTTATCGGAACTGATGGATCGGCAGGAAAGCGGGTAGAGGAACAGGGGGGAGTCGATGAGCCGGCCACCCACGAAATAAACAGCTTCCGCGACTATGCCGTGCATCAGCGTGACCTGGTCAACCTGATCGGGAGCGGACGTGTATGGTTTGGGGAGACTTTCGACGGCAGCACCAGGGCGTTTACCTTCGACTTTCCCGATTTGGCTACCGGTTCCACGGCCTTTGTTGAGGCTCACGTGGCTGCCCGGTCCAGTGTGGCAAGCACTTTTACTATGCAGGCCGGCAACAATGACGACCAGATATATATTTCTTCAATCAACCCAGCTGACTATAATGGCTATTACGTGCGCACCAACCAGGTTACGATGCCGTTTGATCCTACGGGGAGTGAAGAAATAACGGTTGAGTTAACCTATAACCGCCCGCAGGCGGGTGCCCGGGGCTGGTTGAATTACCTTGTGGTGAATGCAGACAGGCAGTTGCGTTTCTCCGGTCCGCAGATGCGGTTCCGGGATGTGGACCACACCGGCGAAGGAAATGTCCTGCAGTATAACCTTCAGGATACACCTGACCAGGTGACGGTATGGGACGTGACAGATCATCTCAATGTCAGGGTGCAGCAATTGCAGGATAACCATCATTTTCGTATGCCCGGCGACAGCTTGCGCGAGTTTGTGGCCTTTGACGGCTCATCATTCATGACACCCGAATTGGAGGGGCCGGTTCCCAACCAGAACCTGCATGCAGCAGAACCCCACGATATGGTTATTGTCGCCCCGGAAAATTTTACTGACCAGGCAGAACGGCTGGCAGACTTCAGGATGGAACACAGCGGTCTGAGCGTGAAGGTGGTAACTACCAATCAGGTGTACAATGAATTCTCATCGGGCGTTACGGATATATCCGCCATACGGAATTTCATGAAAATGTTGTATGACAGGGCGGAAACCACGGGGGAAATGCCCCGTTACCTCTTGCTTTTTGGAAATGGGACCTATGATAACAAGGACCTGCTGGGCCATGGCGGCAACCTGATACCAACTTATCAAAGTGATGCCTCGCTGGCACCCCGCAACTCCTATATGACCGATGACTATTTTGGCTTGCTGGATGATTCGGAAGGAGAGGAATCCGAGGGTATTCTGGATATCGGCATTGGCCGCCTGCCCGTGCGAACTGTTGAAGAAGCAGATGTCCTGGTAGACAAGATCATACGGTACGACGAACGGGTGCCCGGCATGGCCCCCGGTGAAGAGGAGCTTGCCTATACAGGCCAGATCTCCAATTACGCTGATTGGCGAAATACCCTGGTGTTTATCGCCGATGATGGTGATAACAATCGTCACTTTAATGATGCAGAAAATCTGGCCGGGAGGGTATCGGATCATTACCCGGTGTTTAATGTGGATAAGATCTATCTGGACGCTTACCAGCAGGTGACGATGGCCGGCGGAGCCCGCTATCCCGAGGTGAACCGTGCCATTAATGAACGCGTTAACAAAGGAGCATTGCTGATTAATTATATCGGACACGGTGGTGTTCGTGGCCTGGCACAGCAACGGGTCGTGACTTTTGATGATATCGGGACCTGGAATAACAAGTATAACATGCCGGTGTTCATGACAGCTACCTGTCAGTTCAGCAGCTTCGACCAGCCGGATCCCGGCGAATTGTCGGCGGGCGTTCGTATCATACTGAAGCCGGTCGGCGGTTCGGCAGCGTTGTTCACGACCACGCGCCTTGCCTGGTCCGGCAGCAATTTAACCCTGAACGAAAATTTTATGGATGTGGCTTTTTCGGTTGAAAACCGGGAAACGCATCCCCGCCTGGGTGATATTATCAGAATCGCAAAACAGGAAAGTGGTAACGAATCTATACCAGTGAGAATCAGGAATTTTGTACTTCTGGGAGACCCGTCGATGCAAATGGCATACCCCGAATACCGGGTTGAAACCGAGGAAATGCCGGATACCCTGAAGGCTTTTCAGGAGGTGACCATCAGCGGCTATGTGACCGATTCACAGGGCAATCAGGTCCACGATTATAATGGCGTGCTGTTTCCCACCATGTATGATAAGAAAGCAGAGTTGCAAACATTGGGCAATAACCCTGACAGTCAACCCGATGACTTTGAGCTGCGCAATTCAGTATTGTATAAAGGGAAAGCCAGCGTAACCAACGGTGCCTTTGATTTTACCTTTGTCATGCCCAAAGATATTGCCTATCAATTCGGAGAAGGAAAGATCAGCTATTACCTCGATGACGGGCAGACAGACGGACATGGCTATTATACAGACTTTCAGGTTGGTGGCTCGATGGATGACTATTCTTCTGATCATCAAGGCCCGGAGATCGATCTTTATCTGAATGATACTACATTTGTTTCAGGTGACTATACGAATGAAAATCCCATCCTGCTTGCTATTTTAGAGGATAAAAGTGGTATAAATGTCACCGGAAGTATCGGTCACGATATTATTGTCTACCTGGATGACAATAGTGGCGATCCGATCCGGCTGAATGACTATTACGAGGCCGACATGGACACCTACCAGCGCGGCCGGGTGGTGTATCCCTTTTTTAACCTTGATGACGGTCATCATACCCTAACCCTGCGTACCTGGGATATCTACAACAACCCGGCTGCCGAAACACTGGAATTTATCGTCAGTGATGCGGACAACCTGACCCTGAACGACCTGATGAATTATCCAAATCCTTTTTCTTCTGAAACCTATTTTACGTTCAAGCACAACCAGGCTTTCGCCGAGATGCAGGTGGAGATCAATATTTATGACCTTGGTGGTCGTTTGGTTAACAATATACAGGAAACGGTTACACCGGCCGGTTATCAGGCAACCCCGATTCGATGGGACGGTATCAGCAATGATGGTCGTCCGCTGGGTAACGGGGTTTACATTTACAGGGTGACCTTGACAACACCCGATGGCATTAAAAAAAGGGCATCCGATAAGCTGATGATTCTGCGTTAAGCAGGGCTTT
>JAWLDT010000042.1:16123-18737 GCA_041686485.1 Bacteroidales bacterium
GGATGTTTTAGGCCAGCGGGATGTAAACACCATTACCACGGCGGTACCTTTTCTGATGATTGCGCCGGATGCCCGCTCAGGTGCCCTGGGAGATGCCGGGGTTTCATCTACGCCTGATATCAACTCCATGCACTGGAATCCTGCCAAGTACGCTTTTATGGAGCAGGAGATGGGTGTGGCTGTCAGCTATACGCCCTGGCTGCGCTCGCTGGTCCCGGATATCAATCTGTCTTATCTGACGGGTTATCGCAAAATTGATGACCTGCAAACGGTTGCCTTTTCATTAAAATACTTTACACTGGGAGATGTCAACTTCACAGACAATGTCGGTAACCCGATGGGAAGTGTCCGGCCTAATGAGTTCTCCATTGATGCAGCTTATTCCCGTATTCTCGGTCAACATTTATCAGGCGCTATTGCGGCAAGGTTTATTTATAGCGATTTAACACAAGGGCAGATGGCAGGCAGTATCCCTACAGAACCAGGAATATCCCTGGCCGCCGATGTGGCTGCTTATTATGAGCGTGACCTCAACTGGCAGAATACCCCCGCCACCTTTTCCGCCGGTATCAATATTTCCAATATGGGGAATAAGATCTCTTATACCGAAGATATCAATGCTGACTTCATTCCGATGAACCTCCGGATAGGGCCATCTATTAACCTGGAGCTGGATGATTATAACCAGTTGGCTTTTATGGTAGACTTTAATAAGCTGCTGGTGCCAACACCGCCCATTTATGCGAGGGATGAGAATGGCCAGGTAAAGATCGATGATGATGGTGAGTATGTGATTGAGAGTGGTGAAAACCCAAATCGTTCTGTCGTTGCCGGTATGCTTGGTTCTTTTTCGGATGCACCGGGTGGCTTCAATGAGGAGATGCAGGAGATCACCATTTCGGCCGGCGCCGAATACTGGTATGAAGAGCAGTTTGCCTTGCGGACAGGCTACTTTTACGAGCATGCAAGCAAAGGCAACCGCAAGTATTTTACCTTTGGTCTCGGTCTGAAGTACAACGTGTTTGGTCTTGATTTTGCCTATCTGGTGCCCGTGGCACAAAGAAGTCCCCTGGAAAATGTCTTGCGCTTCTCTCTTTCATTTGATTTCCAGGCGCTCAGCATGGAACAAACCCCGTAATTATGCGCATCGGCTACGGCTATGATGTCCATGCCTTTACCACAGGCAGGCCGCTCATTCTGGGCGGCGTTACTATTCCATCCGGGAAAGGCCTTGCCGGTCATTCCGACGCCGATGTGCTTACCCATGCCATTATTGACGCCCTGTTAGGGGCAGCCGCCTTTGGCGACATTGGTACGCATTTTCCGGATAGCGATCCCCGGTTCAAAGGGATCAGCAGCCTCCGGTTGCTCACCGATACCATGCGTCTGTTAGAGGAAGAACATTATATGATCGGTAATATCGACGCGACCATTGTCCTGCAAAGGCCTTCACTTGCACCCTATATATCAGAAATCCGGCAGGTCCTATGCCGGACGATGGGGATTGATGAAGACCGGTTATCTGTCAAAGCCACCACCACCGAAAAGCTGGGTTTTGCTGGAAGGGAAGAGGGTGTTGCCGCCCATGCGATGGTCTTGCTCTTTCAGCGACCGTAAAGTGCTCCCCCCATAAATACTATTTTTATATACCCGAATATGGGATGTCTGCCCGGCCTGCTATGTGAACCTGATTCGCCTGATGGACAATCCGGTAACAGGGGTGCTTGCAATCTTTTTTCGGGTGCCAGTTGTTGCGATGACCAATAGAGCCCTCTTCTCTGCTTTTTGATGATGACAAGTGTGTTGCTGCATAGACTAACGGTGCAGCTGGAAACTTTCTCCCAGATAAAGCCTTCTTACCTCATCATCTCCGGCCAGTTCCTCGGAGGTGCCGGCTTTCAGGATAGACCCTTCAAACAAGAGGTAGGCACGGTCGGTGATGTTAAGGGTTTCATGTACGTTGTGGTCGGTGATGAGTACCCCGATATTCCTGTCTTTGAGTTGCGCCACGATCTTCTGGATATCTTCCACGGCGATGGGATCGACCCCGGCAAAGGGCTCATCAAGAAGGATGAACTTCGGATCAACGGCAAGGGAGCGGGCGATTTCGGTACGCCGTCGCTCTCCCCCTGACAACGTAATGCCTTTGCTGCCGCGGATATATTGCAGCCCAAACTCATCCAGCAGAGACTCCAGCTTCTCTTTCTGCTGCGCCTTCGTCATATCTGTAAACTCCAGCACTGCCATGATGTTATCTTCTACACTCAGGGTACGAAACACACTGGCTTCCTGTGCCAGATAACCAATACCCCTTTGTGCCCGTTTGTACATGGGTTCATCTGTGATGTTTTCCTGGTCAAGATGAATACTACCTGCATTAGGCTTAATCAGTCCCACCATCATGTAAAAGGTGGTGGTTTTGCCAGCCCCATTGGGTCCCAGCAAACCCACGATCTCACCCTGGTTCACCTCGATCGACACATGATTTACCACAACCCGCTTTTTGTATTTCTTGATCAGATCCCTGGTATATAGTTTCATTAGTACACAATCTAAGTATATGTTATCTCTTATTCTTTGAAGGCAGCGCCTTGTCCTTTAGTCGGTGAACAGT
>JAWLDT010000042.1:18837-23414 GCA_041686485.1 Bacteroidales bacterium
AACAGTAAACAGTGAACTGTACGGTCAATCCTGGGACTTTTCTATCTTTCGCTTTTCATCAGCTCTCAGCCCTGCAGTTTTATATCGCGGTACGCAGCCCAAGTGCTGCGTCTACCGCTGTTCCTTTTTTGTAATTGGCAGGCCGGCCGAAGTCACGCAGCCCAAGTGCTGCGTCTACCAGTGCTTCTTTTTGTAAATTGCAGACCGGCCGAGGTCACGCAGCCCAAGTGCTGCGTCTACCGCTGTTCCTTTTTTGTAATTGGCAGGCCGGCCGAAGTCACGCAGCCCAAGTGCTGCGTCTACCAGTGCTTCTTTTTGTAAATTGCAGACCGGCCGAGGTCACGCAGCCCAAGTGCTGCGTCTACCGCTGTTCCTTTTTTGTAATTGGCAGGCCGGCCAAGTCCGGCCTGCAACTGTGTTGACAGATCAATCCCTGTCATTACGGTAGCTCTCCTCTGTAGTCAAGCCGGCCTATTTTTCACTTTTTATTTTTCATTTTTCACTTTTCATTTCCAGCTTTTTTCCTTAAATGATCCCCTCATCCAGGATATCATGCAGATGGACGATCCCTTTGTATTCCTTGTTATCTAAAACGAGGAGTTGTGTGATATTATTTTCGCGCATAATTTGGAGGGCATCAACGGCCAGGGTGCCTCCGGTGATTGTTTTGGGGTTATGACTCATGATGTCTTTTGCCTTTAATCGGCTGATATCATACTCTTTTTCAAGCATCCGGCGAAGGTCGCCATCGGTAATGATACCGGTTACATGGCCGTTGCTGTCGAGCACCGCGGTGGCGCCAAGTCGCTTCCCTGATATTTCTATGATGATGCTCCGGATATTGTCGTCGGTTGATACGCTGGGTTTGGCGTTTTTGGGATACAGGTTTTCTGCTTTGAGATATAGTTGTTTGCCCAGGGAGCCACCCGGATGGTACCTGGCAAAATCATTTGCGGAGAAACCCCGGCAGTGTAACAAAGCCATGGCCATGGCATCACCCATCACCAGCTGGGCGGTGGTACTGCAGGTTGGTGCCGGATTGCCCGGAGAAGCCTCTTTTTCAACGGTTGTATTGATTACCACATTCGACTGACTGGCCAGATAGGAACCGGTGTTGCCGACCATGGCTATCAGTCCGGCCCCCAGGGTTTTAAGCATAGGGGTCAACACTTTGATCTCCGGGGTGTTACCACTATTGCTGATGCAGATCACCACGTCGTCCTTCTGTATAATACCCAGATCACCATGTATGGCATCAGCCGCATGCATAAAAACGGCCGGAGTGCCGGTTGAGTTGAAGGTAGCTACGATCTTTTCAGCAATGATGGCACTCTTGCCAATACCCGTGATAACAATACGGCCATTGCAATAAAAAATGGTCTCAATGGCTTTAGTGAAAGAATCATCGATGTAACTCTTCAGGCGGTTGATCGCAATGTTCTCATCCTCTATGGTGGATAATGCGATCTTTTTTATGTCCGAGGCTGGTATCACTTCGCTTACAGGTTGAAAAAGTATTGGTTAACTGCTATACAAATAGTAAATTTACAATACAAACCTACATTATTTTTGCTAATGCAGGAAAAAAGATCGAAATTTCATGAAGGAATATCTTCCGATAATTCACGTTATGTATATATTGGATGATATAAACAATAATTGGTCACAGAATGGATGTACAAAGCAGTGTTTCTTTGCGTGAGCTGCTAAAACAAATTTTTGGTTACGGTAACTTTAAGGGAGAACAGGAGGCCATCGTTCAGAGTTTATTGAAGGGGGATGATACCTTTGTGATCATGCCTACCGGTGGCGGTAAGTCGATGTGCTATCAGCTGCCGGCACTTATTTGCGATGGTACTGCTATTGTTGTATCCCCGCTGATTGCATTGATGAAGAATCAGGTGGATGCCATCCGCAATTTTGCTGCTTTTGATGGTATCGCCCATGTATTGAATTCATCCCTGACCAGGGCGGAAATCAACCAGGTAAAGAGTGACCTGAGCAGCGGAGTTACCAAGCTGCTCTATGTAGCCCCTGAATCCCTCACCAAGGAAGAGAATGTTGAATTTTTAAAAACCATACGCATTTCATTCTTTGCTGTGGATGAAGCCCATTGTATTTCTGAATGGGGGCATGACTTCCGGCCGGAATACAGAAAGCTGCGCCCAATCATTGACGCCCTGGGTCAGAAAGTTCCGGTAATAGCTCTTACAGCCACCGCTACCCCTAAGGTGCAGCAGGATATTCAGAAAAACCTGCATATGATGAATGCCCGGCGCTTTATCTCTTCTTTTAACCGGCCGAATCTCTATTATGAGATCAGACCCAAAAATAACAACATTACCAGTGAGATTATCCGGTTCGTAAAATCCCAGGAGAACAAATCTGGTATTATTTACTGTTTGAGCCGCAAGAAAGTTGAAGAGCTGGCTGCTACCCTGCAGGTAAACGGTATACGGGCGCTTCCCTACCATGCCGGCCTGGAATCAACAGTACGTATTTCCAACCAGGATAAATTCCTTATGGAAGATGCGGATGTGATCGTGGCCACCATTGCCTTTGGTATGGGTATCGATAAACCGGACATCAGGTATGTGATCCATCACGACTTTCCCAAAAGCCTGGAAGCCTATTACCAGGAAACCGGAAGAGGCGGCCGCGATGAAGGAGAAGGAAACTGTATTGCTTTTTATTCTTATGAGGATATCCAAAAAATGGAAAAATTCCTCAAAGGAAAACCCGTTGCGGAACAGGAAATCGGTGTCCAACTCTTGAATGAGACGGTGGCCTATGCCGAATCCTCCATATGCCGGCGCAAGACGCTGCTTAATTATTTTGGGGAGATTTATGACAAAGAAAATTGTGGTTCTTGCGATAATTGTTTAAATCCTAAGGAAGAATTTGAAGGAAAAGAATATATTTGCCTGCTATTACAGACCGTGTTGGCGGTTAAAGAATTATTCAAATCAAAACATGTAATTAACGTACTAATGGGCAAAAGTACCACTACCATTAAATCCTGCAAGCACAATCAGCTTGAGGTGTTTGGGAAGGGAGCCGACCATGACCAGAAATTCTGGTATGCTGTACTTCGCCAGGGCCTCATCGAGCGTCTTCTCGAAAAAGATATTGAAGATTATGGCACACTCAAACTGACAGACAAAGGCAAGGAGTTTATCCGTGAACCCAAGTCGGTCATGATGAGTAAAGACCATGACTACGACAGCGCCGATGATGGTGATAATGTAGAAGGGATGGCCCAGAAAACCAGCACTACCGACAAGGTGCTGTTTTCCCTTCTGAAAGACCTGCGTAAGCAAATAGCCCGCAAAAACCAGTTGCCACCGTTTGTGATCTTTCAGGATCCTTCCCTGGAGGATATGGCGATACAATACCCCGTATCCCTTGATGAGCTTAAACAGATTACCGGCGTAGGCAGCGGTAAGGCAGAACGTTTTGGCAGACCATTTATCGATCTTATCAGCCGTTATGTTGATGAGAATGAGATCGAACGGCCCATGGATATGGTCGTGAAATCGGTTGTTAATAAATCCGGCCTGAAAGTGTATCTGATTAAGAATATTGACCGTAAGGTCTCCCTCGAAGATATGGCGAACGCCAAAGGTATCGATTTCGAAGACCTTCTGCTGGAGCTCGAGAGTATTGTCGCCTCGGGAACAAAAATAGATATTTCCTATTATATCAATGAAGTGATTGACCTTGACAAACAGGACGAGATTTTTGACTATTTCTCCACCGCCGAAACCGATTCTTATCTGGAAGCGCTGGAAGAACTTGGCGAAGATGAATTTTCTGAGGAAGAAGTGCGGCTGATGCGGATACGCTTTATGTCCGAGATGGGTAATTAATACCTGTATATACGTTCACTGTACGATCAGGGCTGCATAATTCTGCCGTTGCGCCTGTATATTGGGGAATTCGGCCTGTTTGTTTATTTGCCGTATTATCTGCGGTTAATTATTGATTTTTGTACTCCAGCACCTCATCCGTGAAATATTCCAGGCTTACCCCGGCATCCGTGAACAATTGTTCTGATTCTGTTGCCGTGTGATACCGTTTTTCGCACACCACCCTTTCTATGCCACAATTGATGATCAGCATGGCACAAACCCGGCAGGGCGTCATCCGGCAATACAAAGTAGCACCATGAATGCTGATACCCATTCTGGCGGCCTGGCATATGGCATTCTGTTCGGCATGCACAGTTCTTACACAATGCATGGAAGTATGTCCATCTTCATGTAATACCTTTTTCATTTGATGTCCGGCATCATCGCAATGGGGCAGCCCCCGGGGAGAACCCACGTAGCCTGTCACCAGTATTTGTCGGTCGCGGGCGATGACACAACCGCTGCGTCCCCGGTCGCAGGTCGCACGTTTACTAACCGTATGGGCAATTTCCATGAAATATTCATCCCAGCTCGGCCGCTGATCATTATCGGTACTCATAGGTTCTTGTATTTATTTGTATTGTATGATAGTAGCTATTCAATAGTCATTTAGTGCTAACACGCCGTCATTATGCTTTGCTGTCATTTGGTCAGTAAACGGTGAAC
>JAWLDT010000043.1:0-22990 GCA_041686485.1 Bacteroidales bacterium
TTGCACAAGGTGATCCACACCGGCACCAAAAGAGGATATGCAGCGGAGATTTGGATAGTATTGAAAGACGCCCGGCGGATGATTCCAGGCCAGGGCAAAAGTGATCTCAGAAGGGTTGGTGACCTGGTCAGGCTTTAAGACAGGGACAGACGGATCGATTTTCCTAAGCGCTTCAATCCAGGTGTCCAGGTTTCTACCCAGGCTGACAATCAGGATAGACATAAACGAATGACTTAAAATGGTTCAACGCGGCCACTAAAATACGTCAAAAAGTTTGAACAGCCTTATATCCTGATGGTTATTTCTTTTCTCAGGTTCCTTTCATCATCACACCTGGTTGTATCCTTGCATACACATTTATAGTGTAAGCAGATATTCTTTGTCTCTGTTTTATTGCACAATGAGTTTTATTGTCTTTGCCTGTTTATGGGAAACCACATCTAGGTAATAAATGCCATATGGCAGGTTGAGCGGGTATGTGTGTTGTCCTTCTTCAGGCAGGAAATACTGTCGTATTTCCCGTCTGTTAATATCAAAAAGGCTGACTTTGACATTTTTCCGGTAGGACCGGATGTAGAGTGTATGGTCCGATATCCATGCGGTTGCGGTTTTCCCGGCATCATCGTTTTCCAAATCAGTCAAATTGCAACTGATTGGACTGAAGCGCAGTTCGAAACGTAGTGGATCATCATCCTGACAGGCTTCAAACGTATAGGGTGCCTGGCTGGATAGCTCATGGCTCTGTTTTTTTTTCTTGTCGTACAAGTAAAGCAGGTTATTTGGGATGTTTTCTTCCAGCGAGATGTCAAATGTATTTCCTTGTTCATTCTGATGAAAAACCAATGGAATGCTAAGCTCGTCGTGGATATGGTTGATGGCATGTACTAAAAGATTTTCCTGGTTTTTCTTTGAAAAGAATATCGGGGCTTTGCCCGGCCGAAACCGGGAGTCATAACGGTAGTCAAGATTATCAAGGGCATCAGGTACTACATGTAAATACGTATACTGTTTTGTTTCGTCCGCTACAGGTTTTACAGCCAGTGTGATGTAGCTGTTGTTGCTCTTTTCTGAATAGTTTTGATGAACACGCGCATCTTTGCTTATATTCATGCTCATTGGGGTTTTGGCGTTGTTTGCCTGCACAAAGAAGGCTGTCATGGGCGGTATTGATGATCCTTCGGTATATGGTAAATAGCTTCCGAAAGTATTATTATAGTATTGAGGTACGAGGTTCACCCCACCGGGTGACGACCAGTACCCGTTACCTACCATGATGGCGCTTGCGTATGGGTTACTGATCAGGTTCCAGCCGGGCTGATAGTATGTGGGATGTTCAATACCAACCTGTTCATTGCCAAGGCCGGCCCTGGAGAGCTCGTTCCATTCCTGGTTATCAACATGTAATACCCCGTCAAAGGTGTAAGTAGTTGTTGTCTGTGCTGCAAAAAGATAACCTGTGCCGCGTTGGAAATTTTCGTGGGCAAAAAGATTGTCCGGAACCCCGCTTCCTGCCTTGTAATTATACCATAAGTCATCAGCTTCACCCCATCGATAAAGGTCAAAGTCTGAACCGGAATCCTCCAGAACGCTCAGAAAACTTGCTATTCCTTGTCCGGATACCGGTGATGATATCCAGTACCAACTGGATGCTGCATGGGATTTCTGAGCATCCCAATCTGTAGATTTGGGAATGTATTGCTGCACACTGGCACTCACCCCTGCATTGTTGAGAATGAGGGATCCAGTACCTTCGGCCGTCGATTCAATCAGAATCCCGGTCGGCGGTGGCGGGATTTCTTCTGCCATGATCATGATCTCGTCAATGCCGGTATAACCCTCTTTTTCATCTGTATTTCGCCACCTGATATACACAGTGTTCTGGTCTTCAAAAGCGGGAGGCAGGTGTAGCTGGTCAATTACGCCTGTTGTCCAATCTTCTAAAGTGGTGACCGAAGCAATTTCTGTCCAGTTGGTTTCATCATGACTGATTTCGACCAGCCAGCTTGTTGGACCCAGACTTCCCCATCCTCCTTTATCAGTCCATTGTTTGGATGAGAGGGTTAGATGTTGATAGCCGGATGTGCTGAACTGGATGACCCAGCTTCGGTATTGTGCTGGAACCGGACCTGAAGGTCCTTTATAAAATTTATTTGCATGTATAGCTTCATTGTGTACTTCATGATCGGTAACTCCGTTCGAAGTTACTAATACCGCATTTATATTGATATCCACAGCGAGGTCAGGCGTATAAGGAGGTGATAAAAAATCATCATCCTGATCATTAAAATTCCACTCCACGATGGTTGTATTGCCGCTTCGGTCAATGAAATTGTTGTTGTCGTTGTACAGGCTTTCGGTGGTGAGTTGCCCGTCATCGGCAATCACCAGCAAGGCTTGTTCTCTCACGGTCAGTTCATTTACTACCTGAAGTTCCCCGGACACGGTGGCATGTCCGTCGATCAGAACATTGTTACTGATACCGGGAAGCATATCCCCTGGATCCAATCCCGTTCCACCTGTGGAGAAGATGTTCCAGTTTGCTTTATCGGCCCAATCACCTTCGCCTGAAAAACAGAAACCGGCCAGCTGTCGGTCATTCGCCGCCACACCCCGTGCCGGGAAAAATGTGGCCGAGGTGGTGGGGATGTTGACATTGCTGCCTGAGTAAGTATCCTGGGTTACCTGGTCTCTGATGACGATTTGGCTGTTTTCTGCGTGAAAAGCCAACCGCGGATCGACATCCGCAAAGGGATGGGGACTGCCGTCCTTGCGTAGTTGCGCCTGAAAAACGGCAAATTGCAACCAGGTTCCGGAAATGATTGTTTGACTATCCCCTATATCTGGTGGTGTTATGGAAAACCAATTGAAGTACCTATTTGGTGATGAACCTGATATACTGGCATCCGCATCTTTGTAAAACTCCGGGTGCTGGTTCATATCCTGGCCGCCTTCTATTGTCAAGTAGGCGGATTCAAACGCTCCGCCATTTTTTAGTTCCTGGTTAAACTGGAAGGTAAATTGCCCTCCGTAGAAGGCAAAATCTAATGAGCCTTCTCCTTTTCTTATCCACACTTCCCATTGTAAGGTGGATTCATCTATTTGTCTCACATTGTCAATTTTTACATCCCAGCTATACTGTGCTGTCGCCAAGTGGGCGAAAAATGTGATGACCAGGGTGATATGTACTCTATTCATGTGTTTATTTTTTTGCAAAAATGTCGAAATGTCAAAAGGTCTAAAAGTGTCAAAATCCTTTTCCCGAATATTCGGGATCTACTACATGGGCTATTTATTGCTGTGTTTCGTTATTTTATCTGCTGTGGGGTAGCCGGCACGATTATTTTAATGCCCTTTCGCAGATTCTCCAATGCCAGATTGATATCCAGAATATCTATTTTTCCATCACCGTTCAGGTCTGTGGTCAGGTAGCCTTTTTCTCCGGTGCGGGCATCATCCAGTGTGAATGAATAATCGAGGAGGTCTACAAATCCGTCCTGGTTCAAGTCACTGGCAAAAACGCCATATACGGCATTACTGAGTTGTATCAGGTTGTCTCCATAGGCTTTGTGGATGTTATTGGAAAAGTCATAAGCCACCGGTATGGTTTCGCAGGATATTGTTGAGCTGCTGACGGTTTCGAGATGATTCCGGTGTTTGACCGTCAGGTAATATTCGCCGGTGATTTCTCCCGGGATGGTACATGATGCTTTGCCATTTTGATGCAGCGCTACCTGTTCCGATATATATACCGGATCACCGTAATTGTCGGGGCAATGAAGTTCTATGGTAATAAGGTCTGCAATATCACCATCAAAGGCCGGAACCACTATGTTATTAACCGGGTCGTACTCATAAGCTTTGTTCATTTCTGCTACCCCACTATTGTAGAGTCCTTCCAGAAAGATGGTTATTTCTACTTCTGTAAAATTTCGTTGATTGGTATAATCTTTCACATCATACGTAGTTTCGTTCCCATTCGTTGCTTTCTCCGCATAGCCTGAAAGATGGACTATAAAACATATTAAAAAGAGTGAGCGATTTTTCATAGCGCAACATCCATTTTGCGTTAGACATTCAAATTTTATGTTAGCCCCTTATAGTCAGAGCTTTTGCGGCATTACATCATTGCCGGCGAAGCCCATGGTAAAAGTCTGCGCTTTATACACTGTTTGGATGAACAGTGAAAGGTCATTCAGGATGCATCCTCATTTTACTATTGGGCACAAAACAGCACATTTTAGGGTTTGTATGTATACAGAAAGTAAATAAAAGTATACAAACAAATCAAAAATAGCTATAAAAAAATATGAATACAATCGCTGATATTACGTAAAAAAACCTGATAACTACGGGTTTACTCTTAGAAATGCCTTATTATATCTTCACCAGCTTGTTTTTAATGGCGTAGCGCATCAGTTCTGTATTGTTGCGCAGATTGAGTTTTTTGTAAATATTGGTTTTATGTGTTTCAACCGTTCTGGTACTGATTTTTAATGTTTCCGCAATTTCAGTATGGGTTAAGCCTTCTGCGAAATAGGGGATCAATTCGGTTTGACGCCTGGTGAGTATGTTTTTGGGTGGTAATGTTTTGGTTGATCGATCAATCATCTCTTCAGCAAGCATTTCTGCGATATTTCCTTTAAACCATCTTTTCCCATTTGACAGGGCTTTTACTGCCTGAATCATATCTTCTGCCCCGGATGATTTAGTCAGGAACCCTTTCACTTTGGCACGTATGGCCTCCATGAGGATCTCTTTTTTATTATTGACAGAGACCATCAATACAGGCATTTCCGGAAAGGATTCCAGTATTTGTTCTGTGGCATAGATCCCATTATAAATGGGCATATCATAGTCCATGATGATTAGGTCAGGCGTGACAGTTTTGGCTTTTTTAATGCCCTCAAGGCCGTTTTTGGCCAGTTCCACCTTTTTAATGAGCGGGTGTTTTAGCAAAAGTGCCCGGATACCTTCAGCAACCAATAAATGGTCTTCAACAACAAGGATATTCAATTTTCTGTCTAACATTTTTGTTATTACAAGTTGCTTGCGTACATGTTACGATGCTGCCAATTATCTGTGCTGTTTTACTGGCTAACCAATTTTGCTCTAAAATAAACAATGTTTAGTAATATTATAAAATAGTTTCGTTGAGCAATTTAAGGATATTTTTTTAAACATTTAACGTGCTACAAAATATTCCGAATAACACATTACCTATCATGTATGTTATCATGATGTGTTTGGCTATATAAAAAAGTCCGCTCAGCGCAGCAGTTTTTTGAAAATCGTACTTTTGCAGCATAAACCTCAAACATACTTCAATATGTATCGTATACGGCTGGTAATGATGGCAGGATTGATTTTTGGGATAATGGTTTCGCTTCTCGGTTGTCATAACGAAGACCATCACATCAATGGCATGAGTTCCCGGGTGTTTTATGAGGAATACCTTCATCTCCTGGAAGATAGTAATGTTGTTATTATCGACGGGCGAACCGCGGAGATGTTTGCCGGCGGTCACCTCAAAAATGCCGTCAACATTGATGCAGACGGACCGGATCTTTCCGAAAAATTAAAACTATATGCCGATCAACCGATGATCGTCGTGTATTGTACCACCAATCGACGTACTTCCAAAATTGTTCAAACCCTGTCTGATTTTTATGAAGGGGAGATCCTTTATATAGAAGATGGCATTCGCGGCTGGAAACGCAATGGATTCCCGGTTTCTGGAAAATTCGTGTCCGATAACTGATCCTGATGTTATACGGGTTGTTTCTTTAAAAAATCAAAAATCTATATAAAAATATAACGTAAAATTACGTCAGGTGAAAAATATAACGTATATTTGCGTCATAATAAAAAACCGCAATACAATGAAAGTAACGAAAGCAGCTTTAACAGAATTCAACAAAGTACTCACGCAAACGGAGAACCCGCAGGCAGGGATCCGGGTATATTCCCAGGCGGGATGCTGTGGACCGGGTCTGCAACTTTCGGTGGCCGAACAAATGCCCCCGGGTGACAAGCTGGTTTCCATTGATGTGGTGAATTTCTTTGTAGAAGAAAAAGCGGAAGAAATGCTCGAGGGGGTCACCATTGATTTCGGGGAACAGGGATTTCGGCTTGAAGGATTTAACAAACAGGGGGGATGTTGCTAAAGTTGGATTTGTTCACTTAAAACAATCGATGATGCATACTACCAAAGACTCCACATTTGATGAAAATCTGATGCGGCGCGCCCGGCTATTCAAGGCCCTGGCACATCCGGCCCGGCTGGCCATTCTGCAATACCTGGCAGATATCAAGACCTGTATAACCGGTGATATTGCCGATGAGTTGCCACTGAGTCGCACGACGGTGAATCAGCATTTGAAAGAGCTTCGGGATGCAGGCCTGATCCAGGGTACTGTGGAAGGTGTAAAAACCAATTATTGCCTCAACCCCAAAGCCATCGAAGGCCTCCGGAAGGATGTCGACGACTTCCTTGCCCGTATTGATATTCAAAAATCTTATTGTTAAACCCACTACTGTGATCAGACAGGTCAGGCCTGCCGACAAAAACCCTAACCTATGAAAATCCTTATCCTCTGTACCGGCAACTCCTGCCGCAGCCAGATGGCCCATGGCTTTCTGGAATCATTTGATGACCGGTTTACCGTGCGCTCAGCCGGTACCGAAGCCTCCGGTAAATTAAACGAAAAGGCAGTTGCCGCAATGAAGGAGATCGGCATCGACATCAGTCATCACACTTCTGACCCGGTAGACAAATACCTTGGTGAAGAGTGGGATTATGTGATTACCGTATGTGGCGGGGCCAATGAAACCTGCCCGGCATTTATGGGCAAGGTAAAACATCGCCTGCATATTGGCTTTGATGACCCATCTCATGTCACCGGTAGTGAAGATCATATATGGAGTGAGTTTATCCGCGTCCGGGATGAGATCAAAGAAGGATTCTATAAGTTGTACAAAGAAGAGATTGAACCAGGGTTATAAGTTGGGTACAAATAATTCACTTTTGATCGTTAATCAAAATAATCGTTTTTTATGACAGATCCTGTTAAACAAACAGTAATTCCTGATAAACCTAAGAAGACCATCGGATTATTTGAAAAATACCTGACCGTATGGGTAGCCCTGGGCATCCTGGCGGGAATAGGTATCGGTCATTTTGCCGGCGATAGCATAGAAGTTATAAGTGGACTTGAAATTGCCCGGGTAAATATACCTGTGGCCATCCTGATCTGGATGATGATCTACCCCATGATGTTGCAGGTGGATTTCTCAAGTATTAAAAAGATCGGGAAAAAGCCCAGGGGCGTTGTCTGGACCCTGATCATCAACTGGGCCATCAAGCCTTTTACCATGGCTTTCTTTGCATGGATATTTTTTGCCAATATCTATTCCGCATGGATTGATCCGGCCCTGGCGGGTGAGTATATTGCCGGTGCCATCATTCTTGGTGCGGCTCCCTGTACGGCGATGGTGTTCGTGTGGTCGTACCTCACGGACGGCGATCCCAATTACACGCTCGTGCAGGTATCGATCAACGACCTGATTGTCCTGGTAGCGTTTATTCCAATAGTTGGTTTGTTGCTGGGCATCACCAATGTAAGTATTCCTTTTGATACCCTGGCTGCCAGTGTCGGTATTTTTGTTGTGATACCGCTGGTTGCAGGAGTGATCACCCAGCGTATCCTTATACGCTCCAGGGGGCAGGAGTGGTTTAAGAAATCCTTCCTGCCACGGTTAAAACCCATCAGCATCATAGCCTTGCTTGTGACCCTGGTGCTTTTATTTGCCTTCCAGGGGCAGAACATTCTGAACAACCCGCTGATCATCCTGATGGCAGCAGTGCCACTGGTGATCCAGACCTATTTTATCTTTTTCCTGGCCTGGTTTGGAGGCAAAAAGCTGAAACTATCTCACCAGGTATGTGCTCCGGCTGCCATGATTGGTGCCAGCAACTTTTTTGAGCTGGCCGTGGCGGTGGCGATTGCCCTCTTTGGCCTGCAATCGCCCGCCGCCCTTGTAACTGTGGTCGGTGTGCTGGTGGAAGTGCCTGTCATGCTTTCGCTGGTGGCCTTCGCTAACAGAAACCGGTATTAACTACCGGTTAAATCAGAATGGTAAGCATGCATCAGTCGTGCGGCTTAGTATACCGGTGTCCGTTCATCGTATTCAATTTCAAATGTGAGATTTGCCAGGCAGTCGTTGTAGATGTCCTGCAATTCGAGTCCGTTCCGGGCACCAATAAAGATATTGGCCAGCTCAAAACTGTAGCTGTCCTGGCCGTAGAGTTCTGACAGGTGCATCCCTTCTTTTACGTGGACTTTGATTTCCAGGTTATGATACTTTTGTTTCAATGCTTCCACCTCTTCTGCTGTAGGGACTGCTTTTACTTTGCCCGGTTCGTATGTACGCATCATAAAGTTAGCTGCTTTCATGTGATCCCCTTTGTACTCAAGTGCCTTGGGTCTCCTTCCGAGCGCAAGGTTCAGCATGATCGAATGGTGGGATATACCATGAATCTTCTCAAAAATGTCGGTATGTGCCTGTGAAATACGCGGGTTGATCTCCAGCAGAAAGATATGGTTAAAGGTTGAATCATAGAAAAATTCGATGTTGAAGGGAGAATTGTTTAACCCCACCTGCGTAATCGCCCTGCGGGTTAGGTCAGCCATGCGAAACTGGATTTCCTGGGGCAGGGAAGAGGGGTATTCGTAACGGGCAAATGATGAGTGATTGCCTTCCCGGATGGAGTCCACGATTCCATATATGACAACTTCTCCCTCATGCACGTAACCCTCTACAGTACATTGGTGACCGGTAATGGGTGTTTCGGCGATCATGGTCTCCTTCATGTTCCTGAACTCATAAGGAAGGTTGAAGTGCGTGAAAAAGTAATTAAAAGGTTGTGACAAAAACTCGATATGCTCGCGAACCTCTTCCATGATGTTGGCAAACTGATATTCCCCGGTGACTTTATATGCCAGGAAGGAACGGAACGATTTTATTGGTTTGATCCAGAATGGCGGTATCAGCTCAATATCCTGCCAGGCACTGTTGCTGAAGGGATCAAAAGCCTTAAAGATAGGGATGCTTCTGGGAATAACCTTGCTTTGTTCCAGGCGGCTCCAGTATTTATGTTCACATTTCATGACACTCTCCAGGGATGGTGCCGCCAGGTTATATTTTTCGGCAATGACCGGGATCAATGTTGTGCCCGGAAAGTCGTAATAGGATACGATGGCGTCAATCTTTCCATGGTTGTTTATGCGTTCGCTGGCCGTTTCTATCAATTTCTGAATATTCAGTTCGTCTACACCCCGCATCTCATGGATATGCACAGCCGGATGGAAATCACATTCGGTTGCTTCCGGCAGGCGGTTAAGCTTGTTCAGGTTAAATTCATCGAGCCCTATTACGAATACTTGTTTTTTCTTGTTCATGCTGGTGTATAGTATAAAGTTAAAAGTGTAATGTTTTTGTTGATGTCAAAACGGATGTTGTTCCGCTAACTATACTGCTCTGCAGGCATTTTTTGCATGCCGGTTTGGGTACCTATAAACTTCGTGGGATTTTTTCATCCCATGTTTTGGAGAAAATACGGGTATCTCCTTCATAGGCATCCAGGGTAGCCCTGATCCTGAAGTGGGTACGGGTTGATGTTAGTATGGTATGGGTATTTGTGAGGAGTGTCAGATCTTCTCTGCTAAAACTGCGCACACTCGTTACTTCTCCCCGTAAGGTATCGTAATTGTTGTTCTGGTAAGAATATTGTTCCGTAACATCTTTCTGGATAATCCAGTTAATATCATCCAGACGGTACAGGGGATCATTGTTGGTCACGTGCAATGAAACATGGTTATTGGCCAGATTATGCTGTACGATCCATTCCCTTTTGGCCGGCACCAGCAGGGTTGTTGGTATTTCCCTGGTACGTTTGATTTTATCAAGCTTTCGCAGATGGTTATCGCTTGGTTTGTTGTTCCTGACGGGCAGGGTAAGCTTGCTGCCGGCCAGGTTGATGGTCAGCCTGGCTGGTTCGGGTGGAGGCCAGGCCAATGGCCAGTAAGACGATGAAATTGACAAACGGATTTGATTGCCGGCCGGGAATTTTTCGGCGATATAATTGAGGTTGAATGATACCTTATAGGTCCTCCCCGGTTCGAGTGGTTCCGGGTTTTCGAAACTTTCACGATGGGTAAGGTTTAGGAGTCCGTAGGTGACCCTCGTTGCCCTTCCGTTTGGGGCCACGTCGGATATTCTGGCGGCCACCTGCGCAATTGGTTTGTCGGCGGTTATTTCAAGCTCCAGCGTGGGGGCGCCCAGAATCTCCATGTCTTCCTGAAGGGGCTCGGTATCAAAGACCATGGAGCCGCCGTCTTCTTCGCGCTGATCGTTCGGCAGGTCGGTAGATTCTGCATAGGAACACCATTTTCCGGCGAACAGGCCAACGCTTAGCGGGCTCTGTATCGCTACCTGTTTATCTGTCTTTTGAGCCTCATCAAAGCTGAGTTGACCAAATAGCAGGCTCACCTCTTTGGGCTTCACATCCGGGGATGGCCAGGTTTGTTCGCCAATCCAGCGTCCGGGCCGTTTGGAAGAGATGGGGGAGACGGTATCCTGCATCCAGACCCTGAGCATCGGGTCATCTTTAATACCGGTATCCATCCCTTTGAGCCACTGATCCCACCAGTAGATGGATTCTTTCAGGAAGTCGATGGTTGGCCCGGGGCCGCCCATGTGGGGATATTTGTGCCCCCAGGCACCAATCAGGCCCTTCCGGGGAACGTCCAGGTTTTCCAGCAGGCGGAAAACAGTGTTGGAATAGCCGTCGGCCCATCCGCTGATGGCAAACACCGGGCATTTGATGGCGGAGTAGTCCTCACAGACCGATGCATGTTTCCAGTAGGCATCCCGGTGCTGATGTTCCAGCCAGTTTTTCAGCCACAACCCGCTTCCTTCCAGCCGTTCCAGCCACATGTCCCGCCATTTATCCCCAACCACCTGCGGATCTGGCGGGCACGAGTTAAAGGCAAACATGGTGGAGGCCCAGGACAGGTTGTCGGTCAGCATGGTTCCGCCCATGTAATGGACGTCGTCGGCGTAGCGGTCGTCAGATGAAGCAACGGTAATGATGGCTTTAAGCTCGGGTGGCTGCAGGGCAGCAATCTGCAGGGCATTGAAACCGCCCCAGGAGATGCCGATCATGCCGATATCACCTGTACACCATGGTTGGCCGGCAATCCATTTTAGCACTTCCAGCCCGTCATCCAGCTCCTGTTGCAGGTATTCATCCCGCAAGATGCCTTCCGAGTCGCCGCTGCCGCGCAGGTCAACACGCACGCCGGCGTACCCGTTTTCAGCAAAATACCCGTGTATCTGGTCGTCCCGTACCGCCTTGAAGTCGCGCTTGCGATAAGGAATATATTCTAACACCGCCGGAACAGGGTTCTCTTCCGCATCCGGGGGCATCCATATCTTACATGCAAGCCTGGTGCCGTCTTGCATGGTAATAAATTCATTTTCAACAACTTTTACGTTCATGGCTGATGTTGTATTGCTAGAACAAAAATACGCTATCTATTCGATATATGGGATACTACTTACCAAAACGAACATGATTTGACAGACCACCTGCAGGTCGGTTTCCGGTTTGTCCTAATCCCGGAAATCGATATAGCGTTTGGCCCAGTTGGCAATCATATTGCCAATGTATACTGAATCGACGGATTTTGACAGCAGGTGGTCAGCGCTGTCGAGGGAGATGAAACTTTTTGGGTGTTTGGCAGCCATGAATATATCGGCGGCATTGTCGATTCCTACGATGTTGTCTTGCGGGGAGTGGGCAATCAGAACGGCCTTACGCATTTTTTTTAAGATGGCAGGCATGTCCACGGCCTGTAGATCGTCAAGAAACTGTTTTTTGATGGTAAAAGGTCTGCCACCGATGGAGACCTCCGCATAGCCTTTGGTGTTGATATCTTCCAGGCCATGGGAGATCAGGCGTTTCACATGTTGCGGGTCAGCCGGGGCTCCGATAGTGGCGACTGCCCCAACGAAATCCATGTCAGCAGCCGCGTAAAGCACGGCTGCGCCACCCAGTGAATGGCCTATCAACAGGGAAGGGGCTATGAGTTCTTTTTCCAGATAACTTGCGGCTGATTTGAGATCCTGGATGTTGCTCGAAAAGTTGGTATCGGCAAAATCGCCTTCGCTCTCTCCCAGTCCGGTAAAATCGAATCGCAAAACACCGAATCCTGTCGATGTCAGGGCCCGGCTGATGTTGCGCACAGCCGACAGGTTTTTGTTACAGGTGAAACAGTGGGCAAAAAGGGCAACAGCGCCGGGTTTTCGGTCGGCCGGCAGCTCCAGGCGGGCAGTCAGGTTCTGTCCTTCCTGGTTTGTAAAGGTGATTTTCGATGTTTTCATAAGCCATTTTCTGTCATAAAAACGATTGTCGATACCATGATATGTTTACTGGCTGTTTGATCGTTCAACGTATGTACGGGTTTTCTTTTAAAGACAGTGTAGTGTTAAGTATCCACAAATTTCTCGAATGATGACGAAAATTTGTTTCCTCTTAAAGACAGTGTAGTGTAAAGTTAAAATTTAACAGAGCCAGCATCAATGCTTCCCAGATTTAATTTCTTTAGCCTTCATTAACGTATACTTGGTTAATACAGGTCCTATCAATTCATTAATAATTGTTGCACCCATAATCGTTGTTAAAAGGATATCTGCTATCTCCATAAATCCTTCACGTTGGTAAATGCTTAATACCAGGCCTATAACTATTCCGGCCTGTGGTATCAGCCCTCCAAATGTATACTTCCTGATCTCCTTATCCGCCCCTGTAATGCTTGCCCCTGTATATACACCTGCAAATTTTCCAATTGACCTGAATATAACAAATACCACTATAATCGGAGCAACCTGGGGGAATACCATAATGTCCATATGCAGGCCACTTAATACAAAGAAAATCAAAAAAATCAGTTCTTCCGTATACCTGTTTAAAATTCCAAAAATAATTTTATGTTGATCACAGGTGTTAACGATTACCACTCCCATCGTCATGTATGCCAACAATTTATCAATTTGTAGAAATTCTGAGATGCCGACGCAAAAGATGATCAAAGAAAATATAATGATTACCCAGATTCCTTCACTGCTGGGTTTCATAAACTTTGCGATAAACCTTATAGTATAACCCAATAAAATACCTATTAAAATAGCTACCAATATTTTATAGACAGCATCCGTAATATGATGGTTGGCGGGTAACCCCTCCAGGCCGCCAACGAAAATGGGAATCAGTGATAAGGTTATACTAAATAGTAGAATTCCCAGTACATCATCGAGAGCAACGACACCAAGGATTGTGTTGGTTACTTTGCCCTTTGCTTTATATTGATGCATAACGGCAAGTGTAGCAGCCGGTGCTGTGGGACATGCCAGTGCACCTAATAGAAAAGCAAATACTGTAAAGTGTAAAGGATCCAACGAAATTAATTGCGGGAAAAGAGCATTAAGTGAGAAGATACCTGTCACAGTTAATATATAAGCAGCAAAACTTTCCATCAATGCTATACTAATGATATCTTTTTTATATGATTGTATTTTTTCCCATTTTAATTCTCCACCTACTTCAAAAGCAATAAAAGCCAGACAGATCTCCATGATTGGTTGAGTTGCCTGGGTAAAGGAAGCATCTATTATATCAAAGCTGTTGGGGCTTAACAGCACGCCTGTAGCAATGTATCCAATAATTTTGGGAAGTCCGGTATTTTGAAGCAACAATCCTGAAATATGGGCTAAAATTAGAAGCAACCCAAATGTGAGTAGTACATTCATAGGTGATCGGAATTAATGAATTGAGATGGTCAAATATGTTTATACAGCCAACGGTTCGCAGCTACTCGCAAGCAAAGGTCTTTACCAATGAACCTTTACAAAGAAACACCCTTTATATGTTCTGCTTACCTCTCCGGCAAAGCACCAGCCCATCCTGTCTGCGGGCAGGTGCTTGCAACAAATCCCGCCTTCGTGGATATCTGTTTCAAAAATACCTCATTCTTTTTATAATTTAAAATTTATACCACTAAATATCGGATTATATGGCTTTAGTTTTTCCTTTCAGCTTCGAGCTTCCGGCTTAAATACTTCCACCTGTGCGTCAAAATCCTGTTCCCGAATAATCGGGATCTTCGACATGTGCGTTTCATGTATCATTGGTAATAAAACATTTTAACCTTCAAATGTGTGATTTAAATGATTATTGAGACAATCTGGCCGATTAAATACAACAGGGAATCAGATAGGGCTTGGCTTAAAAAAAAGAATAATATGTAAGAAATTTATAATGAATATTATATTAAAAAAACGTTTGATTAAATATAATTTAATTTTATATTTGCTATGGAGGGATTTTTAATTATGTAGTTGATTTACATTATAATTATAGACAGCTGAAATCACATTAATCGCCTCAGGTTCTTTTTACGCTGTTTTGGTTTACTTCATCAGGTCTTTCTGATTCTTTTACTTTCTCTTCTTATCTTTTTCTGCCGGATAAAGACCCCTCTCTTTAGGAAGCATATTGCAGGATCTATTTTATGGTGGATTTGAATATGAGGTTGCTTTCTTCTGTTTCTCCATGAATTAATCTGGTTTTAGGATGGTACAAAGTAAAATGAAAAATCATGAAAAGTGTTTTCAGGCCTAATTCGATGTTTTTTCTGTTGATTTCATTTGTATTGGTATATCTTTCCATGGCAAATCCCGGTCAATTTGAAGATTTTATTATAGAGGATGAAATCTGGACGTTACGTGAAAATAATGGCAGATCAATATGGACATCAGATATGTTGTCGGACCGATTCAATATACATCCTGACGGAGGTGGCGATAGCTATTGGACAGCACGATCGCCTGAAATGCATAAGCAGGCGGGATGGACCATCGAGCGTGTTCACAGCGGGAAATTTTTCAACTATATGGGTGATCGCAGCCTGGCCCTGGATGCGGACGGAAACCCCCATATCGCCTATGGGGGCAAACATTTATACTATGCCTTGTATGATGGAACAGAATGGCATATTGATACAGTGGATGATTCGTGGGATGTTGGGTATTGCACGTCTTTGGCTTTTGATTCCGGGGGGTATCCACACATCAGCTATTATGACCGGGACCCTAATGGCAATCTGAAATATGCTTATAGAAATGAAGCCGGCTGGCATATCCAGACAGTTGACAACAGCGACAATTCTTTGGGCTTATACACGTCGTTGGCTATTGATGCAGACGACCATGTACATATCAGTTACAGTGATATAACCGATGGCAATTTGAAATACACCCACTGGGATGGTACGGAATGGCAGATAGAAACCATTGACAGTGAGGGGTTTGTTGGCGAGTTTACTTCCCTGGCATTGGACGAAGGTGGCGCACCACACATCAGTTATTTTGATTACACCAACGGACATTTAAAATATGCCCGGTTACAGGCCGGTCAATGGCAGTTGCAAACCGTGGACGACAATGAATATGTAGGGTTGTATACATCTATTGCACTGGATCCGGGTGGTCATGCGCATATCAGCTATCTTGATTATTTACAGGGAAACCTGAAATATGCTACCTGGAATGGAAGCCAATGGGAGATCACGACTGTCGACAACAGCGAATTTGCTGGGGTGTTCAGCTCCATTGCGCTGGATGCAAATGCCCATCCACACATTGCATATTACGAAGATGACGGAAAGAATCTGAAATATGCCCATTATACCGGGAGCGAATGGGAGGTTGAACGTTTGACGGAGGATGGGTCATGGCCCGGCGGACCCACTGATTCCGAGGGATACTACACATCCATTGCGTTGGATGCCATGGGACAACCTCATATCAGTCATTCGGGTCAGGGCGCTTTGCTTGGTTCGCGGTTTGGATTGCGGTACACCTATTACGACGGCTCTGAATGGCAAAGAGATAAAGTGGATTATGAGCTTATTTTTAGTCACACCTCTCTGGCTGTTGATAATACAAACAACCCTCATATCGCGTATATAAAATCGGATCGTAACATGGGATATACCAGGTGGGATGGAAGCCAATGGCATTATGAAAACTTAAGGCCTTCAGGCAATATTGTTCGACATGCAAGTGGTTCGGGCAGTTTTTTAGCCCTTGATGCAGACCAGAGACCTCACATAATAATCCAGGAAATGAAGAACCATCTGTGGCCAAATATGCCTTCTTATCCAGCCTTCATTTACACATGGTATGATGGCAGCATATGGAATGAAAATGTCTTGTATTCTTCGTCATTTAATTACCAAAGAAATATAGAAAGCAGTTCTATATCAATTGATGATCTTGATCGTCCAAATATTTGTTTTTACGGATATTTAACTAATATGGCAGTATTTCCTCCTTCTACTTCATATTTTTTCAAATATATGTTTCGTGAAAACAATGAATGGTTTTCTTCTGATATCGAAACCTCCTCGGGTATGGGAAAGGATCACTCTTTTGTTATTGACAGTGATGGATTACCCCAGGTAAGTTACACCTCTTATTCGTATTTACGGTATGCAACATTGGTTGAAGGTGGTTGGGATAAACAAATAATTCTTGAAGATTTGGGTTCTTATAATTCCATTAAAACTGACGCAAATGATTTTCCACATATCAGCTTTCTGGGTTATGACCCTCAGCAGGACAACACTGCCCTCAAATACGCAAACTGGGATGGCAGCGAATGGCAGATAGGAATTGTCGACAACATCGGGGATGTGGGTAAATATACCTCACTTGACTTTGATTCTAACGATTATCCACATATCAGTTACTATGACGAAACAAATGGTAACCTGAAATATGCATATTGGGATGGAAGCCAATGGCAAATCGAAACAATAGATAGTTACAGGAATGTAGGATTGTACACATCACTCGCTCTTGACGCCAATGATAATCCGTACATCAGCTACTATGATGCCAGTTTCGGTGATCTCAAATATGCCACAAAAGCAGCAACCCCAACGGAATATACATTGACATTTGTTGTGGAGAATGCATACGGGGATCCCGTTGCCGATGCAGTGGTTACACTGGATGGCACGGAATATCCACCCGGCCAGTATGACTTCCCCGGTATGGAGCCCGGCACTTACCATTACAGCGTTTCCAGGAATTGTTATCAAACATTCGAAGGCCAGGTTGCCATCACCAATACCAATAAGGTGGTTGCGGTTATCCTTGACAACAACCCGGGAGATACCAATGACGATGGGGTGGTGAATGTTTCGGATGTAATTGTCATAACCAATTTCTACATGGGGCAAATTTCCCAGCCTTTCTGTTTTGTCAACGCCGATGTCAACGCTGACGGCATCATCAATGTGCAGGATGTGATCGGTGCGGTCAATATTTTTATGGGACCCCGATCCGCAACAAGCGTGAACACAGATCAACAGGAAGTATTCAAACAATAATATTTTGCCACTTTTTATCAAAACCATCGCATCATGATACGTATTGAACAAGGGTTCTTTTCTTTAAAAAAACTGATTTATGTGTTTGTTTTTGGGGTATTACTCCTGTTTGCCCCCACCCTCAATGCCCAGGATCTTCAGCAGCGCCAAAACCTGTTAAGACTTTCAGAGGAGTATAGCCAACGTTTTGAGGCAAACAAGGCAGAAGCTGTCCGCATGGCAGATTCGCTGGGATTGTTTGTAAGAAAAGAGTTGGATAATTGGCGTGCTATTGAGCTTATGCGTTTTGAATACGGCATGCCGGTTTATTATACCACCCACAATGCTGAAGGAGCTGGCATTATCCATTCCGACAAACTCTATCCCGGGGGCAGTGCGGGCCTCAGCCTTACAGGTGCAGGACAGACCCTGGGGATTTGGGATGGAGGGAAGGTACGCAATACCCACCAGGAATTCATGATGGACGGAACTTCGCGGGTAACCCAGCGCGACGGGGCGACTTCCCTGAGCAACCACGCCACCCATGTTGCCGGAACCATGATCGCCGGAGGGGTGCAACCTGCGGCAAAGGGTATGTCGTATGAGGCCTTCCTGGATGCCTACGACTGGAACAATGATGAATCCGAAATGGCTAATGCAGCAGCAGATGGGCTGCAGGTATCCCAGCACTCCTATGGAATCCTGACAGGATGGGTTTGGAATGATCCCGACTGGTATTGGTTTGGAGATGTAGATATAAGTGAAACCGAAGATTACAATTTTGGTTTTTATGATTACACCGCCTGGTCGTATGACTATATCTCCATCAATGCACCTGATTATCTGATTATCAAATCAGCCGGGAACGACCGGGGTGCTGGCCCCACACCAGGAACACAACACTATGCGTGGATTGGCGAAAGTTGGCAGTTGAACTCAACCGTCCGTGAAATAAATGGCGGGGATGACGGATACGACTGTATTTCCCATGCGGGTGTAGCCAAAAACATTTTGTCTGTGGGTGCTATACACAGCAATGGAGACATGGCTTCGTTCAGTAGCTGGGGGCCCTCGGACGACGGCCGCGTAAAACCGGATATCGTTGCGAAGGGGGTGGATGTGTATTCTGCGGTGGCCACAGGAAACACCGCATATGATACCTATGGGGGAACGTCCATGGCAGGACCCATGATCAGTGGTTCCATCGGGCTGCTTCTGGAGCACCAGGAAAACCTGTATCCAGGAACAGAACTACTGGCTTCTACAATGAAAGCACTGATCATCCACAGTGCAGACGATGAAATAAGTGGGGCACCGGGCCCGGACTATCGTTTTGGGTGGGGGCTTATGAATACCAGGAAGGCTGCCGGAATCATGGGGCAGAATGCCCAAAATGCGGGCATTCATATTCATGAGATCACCCTGAACCAGGGAGAAGAGGTGTCCATGCCTGTTGTAGCCACCGGTGATGAGCCGTTACGCGCCACCATTGTCTGGACCGACGTCCCGGGAACTACCCCGGAACCTTCTTTGAATCCCTCTGACCCGATGCTGGTTAACGATCTGGATATGCGCATAGAAGATCCAACAAAAATTACCCATTATCCCTATATTCTGGACCCGCAGTCACCTTCCTCTGATGCCACGACGGGCGACAATATTCGCGACAACGTTGAAATGGTACATATTGAAGCCCCCGTGGAAAACCAGGTTTATACCATCACCATTAACCATAAAGGAAGCCTGCATGATGGCAACCAGGCCTTTTCGCTGATCATTACCGGCAACAAAACCGAGGGGCTACCGGTTGTTTCCACGGCAGGTATATCAGCCATTGGACAATCCACAGCTACCTCCGGAGGAAATGTAACCGATGAAGGCGAATCGGACGTAACAACCAGGGGCGTCATCTGGGGCACAAACCCAGGCCTTAATGTATTTAATTATGAAGAGATCACCATAGACGGAAGCGGCTCCGGGGAATTCACCAGCCAGCTTACCGGACTGGTACCCGAAACTACCTACTACGTCAGGGCCTATGCCACCAACAGCACAGGCACAGCATACGGTGAAGAATTAACGTTCGCCACCCTTCCATTTGAAGACATTACCCACACAGCCACCTTCAACGTGCACGACCTGCTCGACAATCCCATTGCCAATACAAAAATCACGGTTCAATCAGATGACGCCAAACAGTACACACCGCTGCCTGAAAGACCAAAACAACGCGATCAGGCAGACACCAGGCCAATGCCCGAAGCAAGATCCCCGCATGCACTCAGGGTATCCCCTGTTTCTCCCGCAACCCTGTCGCCTGTTGCAAAAGTCAATGACGACGACGGGGAGTGGATACACTGGGACAGTGGGGAAAACACCAACGCAATTGGCACCAATGCAGCGGTAAATTTCAGTGTGGCCAGTCGCTGGTTCGAAGAAGACCTCAATGAATATGATGGCTGGGAAATAACCCACATCAGTTTTGTCCCCAGTTATGACAATGCCGATTATGTTATCCACATCTGGATCGGAGACGGGCTGTCGCCCGGCACTGTATACTCTCAACCCGTGTCCAGCCCGGAGATCGAAGAGTGGAACACCGTTGAACTAAATGAACCCTTTACCATTGATGCAGAACAAGGGATATGGTTCGGATATAATATTGACACACAGGGAGGGCTTCCTGCCGGCTGTGACAGCGGACCACATGTTCCAGGCAGAGGAAACATGATCTATTTTAACCAGGAATGGTCAGAACTGACCGCCCTTAATCCAGATCTTACCTATAATTGGAATATTCATGCGTACGTTGTTCCCGCCGAAACAGATGATGTGGAAGTTATCATGTATACTGATGCAAACGGCCAGGCAATGGCCGACATTGCCGAAGGCCAGTATACCTATGTTGTTGAGAAAGAAGGGTACAACAGTGAAAGCGGCACTTTTATCCTGTCCGGGCAGGATAAAACCATTGAGGTGAGCCTGTCCGAAGTCATTACGCCCCCTTTTGGTCTGCTTGTCGAAACCGAAGGCCTGAACCCGGGCGAAGCCCTGTTTAGCTGGAATAATGAATTGGGTACAACCTTGTTTGAAGACTTTGAGATTGGTGAGATACCGGACGGTTGGGACCGGATTATTACCAGCACAGGTACAGAAGGCTCGGTCCCTTCCACATGGACGGTGAATGATTATTCATCTTCGGATACGTCTCCCTTTGGCACTTATCATGCAGGATTGTGGTGGGATTACGGTCACCAGGACGAATGGCTGATCACCCCGGAAATAAGTATTGGCCCGGGCTATGAACTTGAGTTCTGGTCAACGGTATTTCTTGGATCTACAAATGCCGACCATTATTATGTGAAGGTCTCCACCGATGGTGGTGATAGCTGGGCAGAACTTTGGGATGCTTCAGCCGAAAGTGGTGGATGGAATTATTATGACACTCCAATTGTGATTGACCTGAGCGACTATAGCGGCCAGCATGTGCATATTGCATTTAATGCGGTTGACGGACCCACCAATGATGGTTTATGGTATATATGGTTTATTGACAATGTGGCCGTTGGGCCTGAGGGCAATCGAACACCATTGGCATTAAATAGATCTGAGAACAGTGGTTTTAATATTTTCCTGAACGAAAACCCGGTGACTGAAAACATTCAGGAAACACAATACCTGTTTACCGGTCTGCCGTCGGGCAACCATACCGCCGGCGTGCAGTCAGTTTACAATACCGGCAGTTCAGAAATAGTGACCACCGATTTTGAAATATTATTAGGTGCTGATGAGGTTATGCTTCATGTAGCCATTCTGGATGAATTTGGGGAACCTGTCGAAGGCGCCGGTTTTGACATTGAGGATTTTGGCGAACATACTTCTGATGCCGGCGGAAATCTCTCGCTGTCAGTATCGCCCGGAACCTACAACTACACAGTAACAAAAACCGGATTCGAAACCTTTTCCGGGACCATTGCCATTACATCGGAACCTGTGCAGCAACTGGACATCAGCCTTACATACCTTCGTTTCGATGTCGCTTTGGATGTCAATATAGAAGAGGCAGGAAACGTTAGCGGCGGCGGTGAATACTATTACGGCGAAACTGCAGAGATCAATGCTTATGCAAACGAGGGCTATTATTTCCTGCATTGGCTTGAAAACGATCAAATTATCAGCACTTCAGGGTCATATTCCTTTGCTGTGATTGAAAACAGGAATATTTCGGCAGTATTTGAAGAAATCCCGGAAAACAGTGTTGTGGATATTGACGGTAACGTCTATCCAACAGTGATCATTGGCAACCAGGAGTGGATGGCTGAAAATCTGCGGGTTACCCGTGATGCCAACGGGAACGACATTACTTGCTATTGCTATGGTGACAGTGAAACAAACTGTGAGCTATACGGCGGACTTTACAATTGGAATACGGTAATGAACGGGGAGAGCAGTAGCAATAGCAACCCCAGCGGTGTGCAGGGGATATGCCCCGACGGATGGCATGTTCCCAGCGATACCGAGTGGGCGCAGTTGGTTAATTATGTTGTCTCACAGGGGTTTCCAAACGAGGAGGATAATCCCAATGGTGCAGGCAATGCGTTAAAGTCCTGCCGGCAAGTTGACTCACCTTTGGGTGGCGATTGTAATACCTCTGAGCATCCCCGCTGGGTTTCCCATGATACTCATTATGGCTTTGATGAGTTCGGATTTTCGGCTCTTCCAGGTGGCCGCCGTGGCCCCTATGGGCTTTTCGCCTACCTTGGTACGCAAGGCTACTGGTGGTCTTCTACGGAGTATTCGTCGGTGATCGCCTGGTCCAGGTATATTAAAAACAACATCGGTAATGTAAGAAAAGGCTACTACCTCGGTAAGTCGGACGGTTTTAGCCTACGTTGCCTCCGGGATATCGAAGACGAGCCCCCGGTCGGCGAAAACACCATGATCATTCACGACATCGATGCCTTTGCCGGCGAAATCATTACCGTTGAATTGGAGATCGTCAACGAAGATGAATTTGCGGGCTTCAACCTTGACATACCACTGCCTGCAGGCTTTGATTATATCGAAGGCAGTGCACAATTGTTCCGGGATGACGGCCATTTCTTCAATTTCTCCATTGTCGAAGGGAATATCGCACGCATGATCAGTGCAGCCATTCCCACCGCCCCATTTTTAGACAATGACGGTATCATTGCATCCTTCGATCTGCAAACTCCCGACGAAGAGGGAACCTATGTGTTGAATATCGTAGATGCTGTGATTGCCGATGCCCAGGGCAACGACATTATGACCGGTGCCGAACCCGGTACCGTTACCCTGGAGGAAACAGTTGTTGAAGAGTACACCCTGACGGTGACCATCGTGGGCAGCGGCATGGTGGAGGTGGATGGCGCCCAGTATACCACACCTGTTACCGTGGAAGAAGGTACTGCTCTGAGCCTGGAAGCCATCGCCGAAGAAGGCTGGGAGTTCGATGGCTGGTCGGGTGACCTCAC
>JAWLDT010000044.1:0-2240 GCA_041686485.1 Bacteroidales bacterium
CAGGACAGCCCAAGTGCAGGACAGCCCAAGTGCAGGACAGCCCAAGTGCAGGACAGCCCAAGTGCTGTCCGTACCAACTTCCAGATTTTCACTTTTCACTTTTCACTGTTCACCGTTCACTTTTCACCGTTCTAAATAGTTCTGAACGATCTGCAACGGCAGGCAGGTAAAAACAGAACATGCTGCCTTTGCCCGGCTCGCTGCTGACATGCAGGCTGCCTTCCATGAGGCTGATGAATTCTTTAACGGTAATAAGCCCCAGACCATGCCCTTTTTCCCCATTCGTTCCTTCCTGCCTGTAATCTGTGGACAGTTGGAACAAGCCGTTAAGTTTTTCCTCCGGAATACCTATGCCGGTGTCCGTAACGCAAAACCATGTTTGTGATGCTTCCTGCGAGCCTTCCAGCGTAATTTGACCATTGTCGGGCGTATATTTTACGGCATTGTTGATCAGATTAATCAGAACGGATCGTAATAATTTTGGATCAGCATAACAAAGCAGCCGGGAAGGCAGGTTGCTCTGCACCCGGATCTTTTTGGCCCGGATATCTTGTTCGATGAGTTGTATAACCTGCTTTGCCTGAGGTACAATATCAATGTTCTCCGGGTTGTTGGTAAGCAGGTTCCTTTGTGTTGCAGACCAGTCAAGCAGGTTATTGACATGGTCATAGGTGCGTTGACTTACCTGTTGTAATTCCATTAGCATTTTACGCTTCTGCTGTTCCGGCAGCTGGTCATATTGCTCTGTGATAATGTCCAGGTATCCCATCAAAGAGTTAAAAGGACCGCGAAAATCATGGGCAATGATGGAGACAAGCTTATCCTTTGTCTTGTTTAGCTCTTTTAACTCCAGGTTTTGTTTGTCGAGTCTGGAATTTTGTTTCTGGATCTTATCTTGTTTCCCTGAAATGTCTTTATGCAGGGATTCAAGCTCGCTATTTTTGTTTTTGAGTTTCAAACGTGAATACCAAAGAGATGCTGCCAGCAGAACAAGCAGGATAAAAGCAGAGAGACTGGCGATAATCAGTCTTTGCTGATTGTCAATCACTTCTTCTTTAAGTAAATTGGCCTCTACCAGCATTTCTTTTTCGGCTTCCCGTTGTTCGGTTTCATACATGATCTCTAATTCAGCAAGCCTGTCGGCACGTTCCTCCTGCCAGATCGTGTCGCGCATTTGAGCAGCCGCCTGCAGATGATCGATCGCTTCTACATAATTTCCTTCCAGACTGTCAAGTTTAAACAGGTATTCATAGGCATTTTGCTGCCAAAAAAAGGATTCGATCTGTTTGGCAATCTCAAGACCCTTTTGAAGCTGTTCCCTTGCTTGCTGGTGATCCCCTGTATCCAGATACAAGCCGCCAAATTGTATATGCCCTCCGGCAATACTTTGACGACTCAGGGAGGGTGACTTTTTCTCCATGGCTTCATGGAAATAGGTATGGGCCTCCGCATACCTGCCTGTTTCCTGATAAGCTACACCAAGGTTCGTATACAGGTGAAACAGTTCATGACCTGCTTTACCCTTTTCCTGCGCTATTTCAACTCCCTTCAAAGCATTCTCGATGGCAGCTTCAAAGTCCCCAATATCAATTAATGCGCTCGTTTTGTTATTATACAATGCTGGTAAGATGGGCTTTCCTTTATATGCTTCACTCAGATGAATGGCCCTGTCAAAATAGTCCAGGCTTTTTTCCTTAGATCCTTCCCTTCCATATGAGTTACCAAGGGCATTACATACATAAATGATATTGAAGGTGTCCTGTACAGATTCCTGGTATTCCAGTGCCTCGCGCAAATAGCGGATGGCCAGCTCATAGTTGTTTCGGTTTGTATGAAAAATCCCCAGTGAGAGCTTGCTTCTTGCAAGGCCGTCTTCATCACCAAGCCGTTCATATATTTCTACGGAGCGGTTGTGATAATACCGGATGCTGTCGGCGAGACCTTTTCGGTTAAATAATGAGCCAAGGTTCACAGCCGCCGCAGCTCGCAGGTCATCGATCTCCGGATCTTCCATGTTGTACACCAGCCTGTAGTTGGTCATGGCGCTGTCGATATTCCCACTATACCAGTGATAATTACCCACAATGTTGAGCCATGTGGCTTTGTGCTCCGGGTCTGTACCCTCCCCGGCCATAACACTGCTTCGCTCAAGCAGCTGCCTGGCTGAATCCATGTGTTCCGGTACCAGGTCAGCTGCCTCCATGGTGATTTCGTAATAATAATCCATATCATTATCACCA
>JAWLDT010000044.1:2340-22815 GCA_041686485.1 Bacteroidales bacterium
GATTCGGTATATGTGATTAATTTCTGGGCTACCTGGTGTGCCCCCTGCGTTAAAGAGATTCCGGCTTTTGAAAAGCTGAATGACCGGTACCGGGAGCAAAAGGTAAAGGTGCTGCTTGTTAGTCTTGATTTTCCGGGACACATTGAGGAAAGGGTCATTCCGTTTATGCAGGACCTGGAGATGCAAAGTGAAGTGATCCTGCTTGACGATCCCAACTCAAACCGCTGGATACCAAAAGTCAGCGATGACTGGAGCGGGGCGATCCCGGCTACCATCATCTATGCCAATGACTTTCGCGAATTCTATGAACGGGAATTCGAATTTCATGAACTCGAAGAAATAATTTTACCCCTGATTCAATAATACATTTTACAAACCAAACCCCAAGTACCATGAAACAGTTATTTGTTTTTTTAATGGCAGCCCTGTTTGCCACAGGTCTTTTCGCACAGGGATACGAAGTAGGTGACGTGGCTGCCGACTTCCATTTGCTGAATGTGGACGGTCATTATGTATCCCTGTCCGATTATGAGGACGCTGAAGGCATTGTCCTGATCTTCTCCTGCAATCACTGTCCGTATGTTGTAGCTTATGAAGACCGCATGATTGATCTGCACAATACCTATGCACCCAAAGGGTTTCCCGTTGTTGCTGTAAATTCCAATGACTCGATAGCCGAACCCAGGGATTCCTATACCAAAATGATTGAGCGGGCTGAGGAAAAGAACTTTCCGTTTGACTACCTGGTAGATGCCGATCAGGAAGTCTATCCACAGTATGGCGCTACGCGTACACCCCATGTGTTCCTGCTGGAAAAAGAGGGCGATGATTTCGTAGTGGCCTATATTGGTGCCATCGATGACAATTATCGCGATGCCGATGCTGTGGAGGAATCATTTTTGGCCAACGCCATTGATGCCTTGCTTGCCGGTAACAAGCCTGATCCTGACTACACCAGGGCTATCGGTTGTACAATCAAGGTTCGGGACGAGGAGTAATACGGCAGTATCTGGCATTTTTTACATGGAAATATTTTGTGTCCGGACTTCTTATACGCACAAAATTCACTTGTCGTGGATGATTTTCAATACCTTTGCCAGTGATATTGCTTCCTTATCACTAAGACGAAAGTTATGTCTGAATCAATTATTCAATTAGATGCCCTTAGTAAGCATTACCGGGTAGGCCTTGAGGTTGTCAGGGCGTTGCGGGGTGTATCCCTTACGATTGATCGGAATGAATATGTGGCTTTAATGGGGCCTTCCGGATCGGGTAAGTCGACCCTGATGAATATCCTCGGATGTTTGGATACGCCCACAAAGGGCCGCTACTACCTGAATGGCAAGGATGTAAGTAAGTTGCATGACAATGAGCTGGCAGAAATCCGTAACAAGGAGATAGGCTTTGTTTTTCAGACCTTTAACCTTTTGCCACGTAGCAATGCGCTGGATAATGTGACCCTGCCGCTTATTTATAGCGGTCATGGGAAGCATGCCCGCAGGGAACGTGCCCTCAAGGTACTTGACCAGGTGGGGCTTTCCGACCGGGTGCTTCACAAACCAAATGAACTGTCAGGCGGACAGCGTCAGCGGGTAGCCATGGCACGCGCCCTGGTCAATAACCCCTCGATTATTTTGGCTGATGAACCCACCGGGAACCTCGACACCAAAACATCTGTCGAGATTCTATCCCTGCTGCAGGACATCCATGCCGCGGGAAACACGATTATCCTGGTAACGCATGAGGAAGATGTGGCCAGACATGCACACCGGATTATCAGGTTGCGCGACGGGCAGGTAGAGTCAGATGAGCCAAACAGGGAAGTTTTCACGCTGGAAGAAGGCAACCGGTAGAAAAGGTATACGTTGCCCGACCTGTAATAGCTGATTTTCTTGAATACCGGCTTTGGTTGTTATACGCTGTGCCGGCCAGATATTATCGTTTCGATAACAAATCATTATCTGACGCAGAAAGTCTTTATAGAATCAGATAACGTACAATTTATGAGTGACTGGAAAATATATACTAAAACCGGCGATAAAGGGGAGACATCCCTTCTCGGTGGGCGCAGGGTCCCCAAACACCATTTGAAGATAGAGGCATATGGAACAGCCGACGAACTCAATGCTTTTATCGGCGTCCTACGGGATCAATCAATAGAGAAGGCGCATCAAACCTTTTTAAAAACAATCCAGGATCAGGTTTTTACCGCTGAATCGTGGCTTGCCTGTGATAAAGGCTGTGAGCCGGAAACGTTGCCCGTGCTGGATGCGTCAGATATCCGGTTGCTAGAGGAGGAGATTGATCGCATGGATGCGGACTTACCCATTTTAACGAATTTCATTCTTCCGGGTGGTGATCCTGCTGTGTCGTATGCCCATGTGTGCCGTTGTATATGCCGTCGTGCCGAAAGGGTTGTCATTCAGCTGTCCGAACAGGAATCCGTTAGCTCACATATCCAACAGTATTTCAACCGGTTATCAGATTATTTTTTCGTGCTTGCCCGCCGGATCGCATACGAAAAGGGGATACCTGAGAACTTGTGGAATGCGGAAAAGTAAAATTGTCGTGGATATAGTTGGTATCTTTCTAAGAATATATTATTTTTGCACGTCAAAATCGGGGTGTGGCGCAGTTGGCTAGCGCACTTGCATGGGGTGCAAGGGGTCGGAAGTTCGAGTCTTCTCACCCCGACTTGAAAAGAACGTAAATTGCATAAATACAGCATTTTACGTTCTTTTTTATGCCTTTTTTGTACAGAATTGTACACATATCAAGTTATCTACAAAAAACAGGTGCCCGGGAATCAACCCAAAATGTTTGGACACCAATGTTCCATTAGCAAAAGTCTCTCTCATTCTCAGGTTAATAGATCACTGTTCGGACCTAAGTTACATGCCGTATTTCATCAACGCGTACACGGAAAAGGAGGCCAGCCAGTGGGAACCCGCATATTCGTCAGTATCCATTTTTTCATAGCTGAATTCAAAATGATGGATCCCCAGGTCAATCATTTTCTGATTGTCTAAGGCTTTACCCATTTCAAACAAGCACCAGGCCCGGCTGAAATTCAGTCCGTCGAGATGTGCCAGCTTGCCGTCAGAAGCATCAGGAACAATGGCCGGTTCGAGGTATGCTTCGGGCTGGTCCATGAATCCGGGCAGGAAAGCTTTCAGCCAGGGCTTGAACTCCTCTTCTGGCAGTACCTTCAGCATCAGGGAAGCTTCCTGAAGACAGGGTGAGAGAAAGTCAAAGCCACCGGGCTCCCACGTCAGCGGACAATCATTGTCGTCCATATAATATTCGCGGGCCTTGGTCTCAATAGCCCTGGCCAGGTCAGGATCATACTTCACTGCATAATCGTATGCAAAAGACATTCCGAAGGCCGTGTTGGGGTGTTCTCCCACGCGTATCGGATAATTGAGCACCTCAAGGAACGCAATGAAGCGTTCGGCCAACAGTTCTTCCAGAGGAAGGATGTTTTTATGCAGTTCATCTGCCACCGGATGCTCCCACTCCCGCAGTGATTCTGCCAGCTTCAGGAACCATGCCCATCCATAGGTTCGCTGGAACGTCTCATTGTGCTCATCTTCAAAAAACCGGACCTCCGCCTGGATATTTTCTGCAGTGATGTTGTTTTGTAACTTCTTGATGATGGCATCTTCTTGCGGAAAACCGGGAAACTGTTTCAAAATATTCACCAGCGTCCAGTGTCCGTGGACTGCTGAATGCCAGTCGAAGCAGCCATAAAAGGCCGGATGCATATCCCGTGGCGGCAACAGATAGCTGTCGTCACCCATTACGTGTCCCGGTTTGTTGGGATACTCCTTGTCGATACAATCAAAAGCAAAATGATACAGATACGAAGCCATCTCCTCCGTAAATGGCAGGCGGCTGGACTGCGGGTTTTTCATGTTGTCGTTGTTTTCAGCGGACAAGCCTTTGGCTACGATGGTTGAACATGCGAAAAAAGCCAGAACGAAAACGATGGTTCGAAAGAGTGCAGGTAGGCCCACGGATCAATTTTTTTTGTTAATAATGGCATTTTTTTGCTGGTAACGGCATGCTTTGTCATAGTATGAAGCAGACCTTCCAACAAATGTACACGATTTTTTTAATGTGTAATTACACAGACAGGTATTACACCAAAGCGAAAATCAGCGCAACTGTCTGACTGGAAAAGGACGTTCTGTAAGAAACAGCTAAAAAAGTGATATGTCTGAAGCAGCGTATGTATATGGGTATAATACATAACCATTTTGCTGACGTCAACAAAATGGTTATTGTTCAAATTGACCGAGCCGGGTGCAGTTTTTGCAGGGATTGGAGAGGAGAGTTAGAATGGGAAAAGCATCATCCCGGGAAACATATTTGTTACACATATTATTTTTTTGATGAGTAACATTGAATACGAAATTTTCTTATATTTCACTTATCATTGTTGGCCAAAATTCCCAACCCATTAGCATAAACTATGAACGTCAATATACAAACACCCAAAAAATCACTAAACAAGGCCTTCCTGAAGGTCAAGCCAGAGCGAGTCGATATTGAAAACTTCAAGGCCAACCTCACACAGTTGCTCGACCGGATAAATGAAAGAGAGTCGGAGGAGTTTCATAAAAACATTGTCTCAAGCTTCCTTGACAATACGTACTATGCCGGAAAGCACTATATAAACACCAAGGGACGCACCGATCTGGTGATACACAACGGTGCGGATGCCAAAAGCACGGTGGGTGTGATTATTGAAGCAAAAAAGCCCACCAACAAAGCTGAAATGCTCAGCACCGGCCATATAAACGTAAAAGCCCTGCATGAGCTGCTGCTTTATTACCTGCAGGAGCGCATCAAAAACAAAAACAACGACATAAAACATATAGTTGCCACCAACATCTACGAGTGGTTCATCTTCGATGCACAGGTGTTTGAAAAGCTCTTTGCCCAAAACAAGGAGCTGGTCAGGGAGTTTACCGACTTTGATGAAGGCAGAAAGTCAGGTAAAACCACCGACTTTTTTTACAAAGAGATAGCCGAACCTTTTATAAACAACATAGAAGATGAGGTAAGCTTTACCCATTTTGACCTGCGGAACTATGAAAAGTTGTTGCGCGGTGCAGCAGAAGCCAATGAGAGCAAACTGATCGCCCTTTTTAAGATCTTCTCACCCCAGCACCTTTTAAAACTGCCCTTTGTCAACGACAGCAATACCCTCGACAAGACCTTCTACGCCGAGCTGCTGCACATCATAGGGTTGAGGGAAAGAAAGGAGAAAAACAAAAAGCTTATAGACAGAAAAGAAGAGAGCGAAAGAAGCTTTGGCACCTTGCTTGAGAATGCCATCAACCAGCTCGACATGCTTGGAAAAATAACCCGCATGTCTGATCAGGAGAGTTATGGCAGCGATTACAATGAAAGGCTGTTTAATGTGGGGCTGGAGCTGTGTATTACATGGATAAACAGGATACTGTTCCTGAAGCTGATGGAAGCGCAGCTTATCAGTTACCATAAAGGCGACAAGTCGTATGCTTTCCTCAACCTTGACAAAATTAGCAGCTTCGATGAACTGAACAGCCTGTTTTTCAGCGTTCTTGCAAGGCAGCCACAAGAGCGTAACCGGGCGGTAAAAGAGAAGTTTGAAAAAGTGCCGTTTTTGAACAGTTCACTGTTTGAACCCTCCGAAATAGAACATCAAACGATACTGATAAGCAACCTCAATGACGACCGTACACTGCCCGTTCACCCGCATACCGTATTGAAGGACAGCACCGGCAAAAAAATCAGTGGAGAGCTTACCGCCCTTGAGTACCTTTTCAGGTTTTTGGATGCCTATGACTTCAGCAGTGAAGGCCAGGAGGAGATACAGGAAGAGAACAAAAGCCTCATCAACGCTTCGGTGCTCGGACTGATATTTGAAAAGATAAACGGCTACAGGGAAGGTTCGTTCTTTACCCCGGGGTTTATCACGATGTACATGTGCAGGGAGACTATCGAGAGGGCGGTGGTGCAAAAATTCAATGATACGAAAGGCTGGAACTGCAAAACCTTTGATGACCTGCGCGAAGATGTCAACCATTTTATACGCAGCCACCCGCAAGGCCGGAAAGAGGCAAGGGAGGAAGCCAATGAGATCGTAAACAGTCTTAAGATATGTGACCCGGCCGTAGGTTCCGGGCACTTTTTGGTATCGGCGCTAAACGAGATTATCGCCATAAAGTACAGGCTGAATATCCTGCAGGACAGAGATGGCGTTGCCATTAGTGGCTATAAGGCAGAAGTGGTCAATGACGAGCTTATCGTATCCAGGACGGTGTATGATGATGAGCCGCTGTTTGAATACATACCCGGGGATGAAGAGAGCCAGCGTATACAGGAAACCCTTTTTTATGAGAAGCAAATCATAATAGAAAACTGCCTTTTTGGGGTGGATATAAACGCCAACTCGGTAAAAATATGCCGCCTGCGGCTATGGATTGAGCTTCTGAAGAATGCTTATTACAAAAATGAAACCGGCTATAAGGAGCTGGAGACATTGCCCAACATCGACATCAACATCAAGTGCGGTAACTCCCTCATCAGTCGCTTCCCGTTGGATGCCGACCTGGGGCAGGCGCTCAAGCAGAGCAAGTGGACGGTTGACTCATACCGTATGGCCGTGCAAACCTACCGCAATGCCGGAAATCAAGAGGAAAAAAGCGAAATGCTAAAGCTTATCAATAGCATCAAAAATGATTTTCGCACAGAGATAAGCAGAAGCAGCCCCATTCAGAAAAAACTGGATAAGTTGGGCAATGAACTATTTATGTTGACAGGAAAAGGAGGAAAATATGGTACAGGATTGATGATGGTGTTTGAAGACGAAGAGGAATACCCTGCCAAAGATAAAAATAAGAAAAAGCGGGAAGAAAAGATCAGAAACATTGAAAAACAAATTGAAACATTTACAGCCCAAATTGAGGGCATAAAAAGCAACAAAATTTACAACAACGCCTTCGAATGGCGATTTGAGTTTCCGGAGGTATTGGATGATGAGGGGAAGTTCAGGGGCTTTGATGTGGTTATAGGGAATCCGCCGTATGTGCTTATTGATAATAAATCAAAAGAAGGTATTTATTTAACATCAAATTATAGATATCATCATGGAAAATCTGATTTATACCGTTATTTTGTTGAGCAAGGACACTACATATTGAAAAATGATGGTTTATTTTCATTTATTATGCCCACTTCAATATTAAATATTCCAGGATGCACGAAATTGAGGAAATTCTTATTAAATGAAAATACAATTTTAGAAATAATAAATTTTTACGGAGCTGTTTTTGAAGAGGCTAGTGTTAATAATATTATTCTTTTTACAAAAAAAGTTAGAACAAATGAGCCTGTTAGCATAATAGAAGATTTAGCCTTTTATCCCACAGAAGATAGTTTAAAACTTGCTATTAAAACAAAAAAGACGGTATATAAAACAAAATGGGTAAAAAACAATGATTGTGCTATAAAAACAAATGTTTCAAATAGAGAGTTTGATATAATAGAAAAAATTACAATTAATTCAAAAAAACTTAAAGATATTTGTAAATACACCTTAGGACTGCAAGTGTATCACAATTCAATTCATACCAATGAACAGATAAAGAAAAGAATATTTCATTCACGAGAAAAGGTCAATGAGACCTATTTTCCTGAAACAAGCGGAAGACAAATCTCCAGATTTTATTTTGATGATAATTTTTCAGAGTATGTATCTTATGGTGATTGGTGCTATAATAAACCTGATTGGAATTTTTGTTCAGAAAAAAGAGTTTATGTGCGAGAAATTCTATCATCTAAGGGTTTGATTTGTGCAATAACAGATAATGTAAATATACCCAATAAGGCTATAATTGCAATACTACCTGATAGTGAATTAGAAGCGGAATTTGTCTTAGGAGTTATGAATTCAAAACTTATTAAGTTTTTTATTGAAAAAACTACAGAGAAGGGAATTCAAAGGTTATTTCCAAGGATCTCACTTGGTACTATAGCCTCTCTTCCAATAAGCATAGGTGAAATTAATCAGAATCAGAATATAGTGACTATTGTTAAAAAAATTATAATAGCAAAAAATATAAACCCCACCGCCGACACCACCGACTTAGAAAGCCAAATTGACCGGATGGTTTATGATTTGTATGGATTGACGGAGGAGGAGGTTAGGGTTGTTGAGTCTTAACTATGATTTTAATGATTTATTGAAGACTATGATTAAACATGTATATCCTGAAAGTGAGCTGACCGGCAAAATTATTGGCTGTGCAATGGAAGTGCATCGAATATTGGGTAATGGGTTTCAGGAAGTGATATATCAGCGTGCAATGGCAATTGAGATGGAAAATATTGGATTAAATTACAGCCGGGAACATGAAATGGACATATACTACAAGGATATTCAAATCGGAAAAAGAAGGGTGGATTTTTTTGTGGAAGATAAGATCATGGTTGAGCTAAAAGCATTAGTGAAATTGGAAGACGTTCATTTAGCCCAGGCTATTAACTACCTGAAAGCTTATGGATTAAATATAGGCTTACTTATCAATTTCGGAAATACAAGCCTTCAATTCAAGCGTGTAATGAAACCAAACAAAAATCATAGTAAATCAAAAAATCATACCCAATCATAGTTATGCCTGCCATGAATTCTGAAGAAAGTGCCGCCAACCAAACTCCGTTTTTTACCATGTGTGACATGGTTTCCGCCGGTATCCTGGTATACCGGGAGGATACGGTCGTGTACATGAACAGGGCGGCAATGCAACTAACCGGTTATAGCATGCATGCCAGTGATAATCCGCCCGGCCTTGCAGCGCTGGTGCATCCGGATCACCGGGAAGAAGTAAAAACCCTTATTGAAAACAACCGGGCAGGAGGGGCAAACACGCAAGCCGTGGAGTGTAAACTACTGGATAAGACCGGACAGACCAGATGGGTTGATTTGCATTTTTCGGAGATAAGCTGGGACGAGAAGCCGGCTTTCATGATCACTGTTTTTGATATTTCCCGTCATAAAGTGAATGAAGAGGAATTGAGCAAAAGCCGGGAAAAATACAGGATGCTGCTGGAAAACCTCAGCGAGATCCTTTATACCCTCGACCATAACGCCAACATCACCTATATTTCTCCCAATATTTCAGACATCAGTGGTTTTACCGCGGAAGAGGTCATTGGCAGAAATTTTATTGAATTTGTGCATCCTGATGATAAGCAGGAGCGTCTGGCACAGTTCAAAAAAGTCATGAGTGGCGCCATTGAACCATCTGAATACCGTTTTTTGAAAAAAGATGGGGATTCCGTATGGATACGGACAAAAGCAAAGTTATTATATAAAAATGGACAGCCTGTGGGGATTCAGGGTGTCTTAACAGAAATTACAGACTTAAAAGAGTATGAGCAGGAGTTGCTGAAAGCCAAAGAGCGGGCGGAGGCTGCCGAAAAAGCCAAGTCTTCCTTTTTGGCCAACATGAGCCATGAAATCCGGACCCCAATGAATGCCATACTCGGTTTTAGCGAGATTCTGGAGGATAAACTGGACAACGAGGAACATCAAAAGTTTCTTAAGCTTATACGGTCGAGCGGGAACCATCTCTTGCAGCTTCTCAACGATATTTTGGATCTTTCCAAAATTGATGCCGAGCGCATTGAAATACGACCTCATGTTGTTAACATAGCCTCGATGTTTGAGGATATTCATCTGATATTTAAAGAAAAAGCGGAACAAAAAGGGCTTGGGTTTTCGTTTTATATCCCATCTGATTTTCCCGGCATGGTCGAGCTTGATGAAAGCAGACTGAAACAGGTGCTGTTTAATCTGCTTGACAATGCGGTGAAATACACCGAAAAGGGTGGGGTAGAAGTGGAAACAAGCTTTCAGTTTGACACTGCTGATAAAGGCAGCCTGCTGATCAGGGTGAAAGATACGGGTATCGGTATTGCGGAAGAGAGCAAGGAGTTGATTTTTAAACCCTTTTTCCAGCAAAGGAGGCAAGAGGATTACTATCTGGGTGGTACCGGCCTGGGGTTGCCTATCTCCCGCAAACTGGTTGAAAAGATGGGAGGGCAGATATCCCTGGAGAGTAAGCCCGGAGCTGGTTCGGTGTTTTTCGTGCGGCTGCCGGATATCACAGTACATGATACGAAGCAGGAGCAAAAAGAACAGGAAGATAAACCGCAGCGGGTAAGTTTTGACAGGGCTCGGGTGCTTGTTGTTGATGATACCCCTTCCAGCCTTGAATTGATTGCCTTCCAAATGGAACGCTTGAATATTAACGCTATCACAGCCGGGGGCGGTGAAGAGGCTTTACGTACAATGAATGCACAGAAGCCCGATCTGGTCATACTGGATATTATGATGCCCGACCCGGATGGTTATGAGGTAGCCCGCCGTATACGCAAGACTCCCGGTATGGACCAGATCCCGGTGATTGCCTACACCGCTTTCGTGAATGAACCCGGGCAGCAGGCCTTACAAGATCTTTTTGACGACGTGTTGCATAAGCCGGTAAGTAAGCAGGAATTGTATGCAATTTTAACAAAACATTTACCCAACTTCAAACAGGAGATTCCGGAGATTTCAGCTACCGGTGATGATACTACTTCAGCAGAAACAACAAATTCAGTACTCAGACAGGCTGACATGCTCTCTTCGGAACAGCGTAGCCGGCTGCCTGAGCTTCTGGAAATCCTTGATAAGGAAACGCTTCCGCTATGGAATTCGGTTAAAGAGCAGCTGGTGTTGTTTAAAATCGAATCCTTTGCCGGCAGTATCGAGAAGCTGGGAGAGGATTTTTCAATGGATTTGTTGCGCAACTATGCCAAACGATTGCAACAGGATCTCGATTCCCTCGACCTGGATGCGCTGCGCGATGATTTAAAAGAATTTCCCTCCCTGGTTGAACAAATCAGGCAGATGGCTGACGGGCAAAATTAGCTTTTCTGGCTATCAGTGAAGCACCCCGGTTTAGCTGTTATCCACGATGGTGTATTCGCCGTCTTCGATTTCGAAAACAATATGGCCATGGGTGTCTGTTCTGTAAATATCTGTTCCTGTGGCATTCAGACGTTCCAGGGCGTCATCATGCGGGTGACCATAATCGTTGTCCTCGCCGCACATAATGACACTGACTTCGGGGTCGACCGCTTCAAGAAAATCCGTCGATGAGCTTGTGTAGCTTCCATGGTGACCAACCTTCAGAATATCTGCTTCCAACAGTTCCGGTTCCTCCAGCATCTGTGATTCGCTGTGGGATTCGGCATCACCGGTCAGTAAAACCTTTACTTCTCCAAGGGTAACATTGGCTACTATCGATACATCGTTCAGATTCCAGTGAAGTGGCTCCTGCGGGTGAAGCAGTTCCATCGAAGCATTTTCTGACAACTCCCATGTCATACCCTTTCGGCCAATGGTAAGATCCATGTTGTAACCTTCTATGGTGCTTATGTATTCGTTGTAGGTATAGGAGTCGTGCTCCGCACCAGGGTCGATCACTTCTCCGATCTCGAAGGTGTGAAACACATCCACCAGCCCACCAATATGGTCAAAATGCGGATGAGTTCCTATAACGATGTCGATCTCCTCAATATCATGCGACAATAAGTAATCCGAAACATTGCTTTGAGATTTTCCAGCATCAACAAGCATTACCTTGTCCGGTGTTTTGATAAAGATGGCATCCCCCTGTCCGACATCAATAAAATGAACCTCAAAAATTTCATCTTCCGGATCTGAGGGAACTAAAAACTGGTTGTTATCATCGCTACAAGCTGCAAAAACCAACAGCAGGAAGCTGAGATAGACTAACAGGTTGCGTTTTACTTTATCAGGTCTTTTCAGGATATACATGTTGTGAAGTTTATACGATTATAAATAACTTACAAAGATAGCCGTAAAAATCATGCCGGCAATACACATGAATAATTCAGATTAGATGAGCGTTGTACTTTTTTATTTTGTATATAAAAACTTATGTATATTTGTATCTGTAGACGCTTATATTAACAATTGTTTTGCGTGTTTGTTTATATGGCGATTGAGCTTCTACCCGTGCAGATATTATCTCCGGCCTGGAAGTAAAGTTGTAGCAGTCTATAATTGTATAATGTACGATACAATAACGTCATCATACATAATCTATATATGTTTATATGAAAACCGCCGTACTGTTTCTTATTAGTGTTTTTTTGTTCGTTTCTTTTGCCAAGGCTGAAGGGTTGATTCTTCTTGATGCCCAGGACGGAAACGTCATTACCGGCGACACCCTGGTAATTGAAGGGGATGCTTCTGCCTCCATGATCAAGAGAGAGGTGTTCTTTAAAAATACCACGGAGGAGGATGTTCAGGTAATCCTGGAAAAAGCGGAGGTTGATATCCTTCCCGGAACAAACAACACCTTTTGCTGGGATGATTTCTGTTATACACCTGATGTATATGAAGTGGATGATCCTATCACGCTTGCAGCCGGTGAGACCTCTTCGGAGACGGATTTTTATGTGGAGTATTATCCCGGGGGTGAGGAAGGCACCAGCATTATTGATTATCTGTTTTCCAGCCGGAATGATGGGTTTGAACCTGTGAAGGTCACCCTTGTCTTTGAAACCAGCCATCATGTATCTGCAGGTCCTGATCCGGAACAGTATTTCCTGTCTGAGCCCTATCCCAACCCGGCTTCTTCTGTTACCCGTATTGCCTATGACTTTCCACACGAGCCGGCAGCGATGCGAATACGAATGTTTAACAGCAACGGCCAGCTCATTGATGAATTGGTGCCCGAAGCAACCAGTCGCCACCTGGTACTCGATGTGTCAGATTACCAGCCCGGCATGTATTTTTATACGCTCATTGCCCGGGGGCAGCAGGTATCCACCAACAAACTTGTGGTTCAACCGCGATAAACATGAACCTAATCTGCTACCTTTTTATTCATTAAAACCCATATCATGAAAATGTTTACCATGTTGGCTTTGCTGTTTCTACCCGTGTTTGTTAACGGACAAAGCCTGTTAAACGAAGATTTTTCCGGGGGTGCTATGCCGCCTGATGGTTGGACGATTCCTGCCCAGGCCGATAACTGGTCGGTATCATCAACCGGCAATGCCGGTGGTGAGGCGCCGGAAGCAATGATGTCATGGTCGCCGCAGTTTAATGGGGTGTCCAGGCTGGTGTCTCCTTCATTGGATCTGTCAGGTAATTCTTCTGGTATATTGCTGATTTCTTTCCGCCACATGATTGACCACTATGGAGGCAATTACACTGTCGGACTGGGAGTGCGTTCGGAAGGGGGAGACTGGGAATCGATCTGGGAAATCCAAAATCCTTCGGGAGATATCTCTTCTGAGCAGATTACCATCGAGCTTGAATCAGCCTATGCCGCCAGCGGGGACTTTCAGCTGTCGCTATATTTTTCAGGCATCAGCTACAACATAAACTTTTGGTATATCGATGATATACAGGTTGTTGTGCCTCAAGATTTTGATCTTGCCGTCACGGAACTCGATGTACCGGATATTTTTTCCGGGACTACGCCTGTTTCCGGTGCCGTAGCCAATATGGGCACAGATGTGATCAGCTCATTCGATTTGAACTGGCAGCTGGATGATGGTAGTGTATTCACAACATCCTATGACGAACTTGCTCTTTCCTTTGGTGAGGTTTTCGATTTCGAAGCAGATGATATGCTGGATCCGGATCCCGGTTCCTATGAGCTTACTGTTTTTGTCAGTAATGTGAATGGTGGTGAAGCCGATGATGATCCCGGCAATGATTCCCTTAGCAAAACAATTTCTGTTGCCTCGGAAGAGATTGACAGAAGACCGATGTTTGAAATGTTTACCAGTTCAACCTGTCCACCTTGTCAGTCAGTAAATGAAGGCTTTTTTAATGATTTTACCGACGACAATGCCAACGATATAACCCTTATCAAATACCAGATGGACTGGCCGGGGAGCGGTGATCCTTATTATACAGCTGAAGGTGGGGAGCGCCGGCAATATTACGGTGTGTCGGCTGTACCTGAAATCTGGCTTGAAGGTGATCCCCTGTCAAGCAGTTACAATGCCGTAAGCAATGGTCTGCAGGAAGCGCTTCAAATGCCTTCATTCCTGGAGATTTCTGGCTTCTTTGAAACCGACGCTACCGAGATCAGTATTGAAGGTTCCCTGACACCCTATGCCGATTTTCCGGAAGCCAGGCTTCATGTGGTGATTATTGAATCCGTAACGTATGATAACACCGGGGGGAACGGCGAGACAGAATTTCACCATGTGATGCACAAAATGCTGCCTGATGCGCATGGCGTGCCTGTAACGCTATTGACAGAAGGAACCTACAGTTTTTCCTACACCTTTGATATGGCTTCCACCAATGTGGAAGAGATGGATGACCTAAAAGTGGTTGTCTTTGTACAGGACCATGAAAGCCGTGAAGTATATCAAAGTGCCTATGTGGAGAAAAGCACCATTGGAGCCCCGCAACTAACCTTCGATCCGGCGGATGGTGCCACAGATGTTCCGGTCGATCAAGTATTTACCGTAATATCTAATCAGACAGTAAGGCATGCCGACGGCCAGGTGATCACGTCCGGAAGTTTGCCCTCGCTGATCGAACTGACAAGGGTGGACCAGGATCAGGTGGAGGTGCCTTTCACGGCCGACATCACCGAAGAAAACACCACGATCACCATCACGCCCGAAGAAGGCCTGGATTATGACGCATCCTATCAACTGAATATCCTTTCGCTGATGGGCGAAGAAGGGCATGTAACCGAAACTCATCAGATCAATGTTTCTACCCCTGAAACTACAGGCATAACAGATCATAACCTGCCCCCACTGAAGGTGTATCCCAATCCCGTTGCTGATGAACTTATCGTTGATATCGGCGAAGCAGAAACAGCAGCCTCCATTCGAATCCTGTCACTGACAGGCAGGGTGGTGTATGAAAAGAACCCCGTTGCCTCAGAAGGGCGCCTCGATGTTTCTTCCCTTGAGCAGGGGTTCTATTTTGTGGAAGTAAGCATAGGACATCAGCGTCGTATTGTTCGTTTTGCCAAACTATAAAATGTGTATATGTTAAAAATCGTATTCGTAACGCTGTTTTCAGGATTTTTGCTTGTCACAGCCGCTTTTGCCCAGGAAAGTGGTCATCAGCTACCGGAACTTACCATTACCACCCTTACAGGGGAGGAAGTGTCTACCGGTACATTCGACAACGGTGGCAAGCCTTATGTGCTAAGCTTCTGGGCTACCTGGTGCCGTCCCTGCCTTAAAGAGCTTAGTGCCATCGATGAGATCTATCATGAGTGGCAGGATCACGGGTTCAAACTAATCGCGGTCAGCACCGATGATGTGCGCACACGTTCCAATGTGTTGCCGATGGTGAGAGGCCGCAACTGGGATTATGCGTTTTACCTGGACGATAATGGCGATTTCAGTCGCGCCATGGGGGTGAATAACCTGCCACATACCTTTATTCTGAATGGCGACGGAGAGGTGGTTTATCAGCATACTTCGTTTTCAGACGGGATGGAATGGGAAATGTTGGATTATATGATTGATCTGCTTGAAGAATGATACCACGAAGGACTAAAGCTCATTTTTACCCGATTTGTGTTGCTCTTTACCTGCTCCTTATGCCGGGCGGGGCCTTGGCAACGGACGTGCTTCCCGGAGTTCGCATCTGGGGAAATTTTCAGACTGAAGCACGCTACTATGTGTCCGACTCCCTGATCGGTGCTCCCGAAGTTCCGGAAACCATCCGTATGAACGGTTTCCTGAACCTCAATGTTTCGTACAGGGGGTTCACGGCAGGGATGCGTTTTGAGAGCTATCAGAATGCCCTGCTCGGGTATGATCCCCGGTACAAGGGGAATGGAATTCCCTATCGTTATCTATCCTATTCGCAGGAAAACCTTGACGTAACAGCCGGTAACTTTTATGAACAGTTTGGTCATGGACTTGTATTCCGTACGTATGAGGAGCGTGACCTGGGTGTCGACAACGCCATGGACGGGCTGCGTCTTGTGTACCGGCCTGCTGACGGGATCACGCTTCGCGGGGTGATCGGACAGCAGCGTCTCTTCTTTGATAAAGGTCCCGGCATTGTCAGGGGTCTGGATGCACGGCTGAATTTGAACAGGCTTTTTTCGGGCCTGTCAGGCAGCCAAAACCGTTGGACGCTGGGAGGCAGTGTGGTAAGCAAATTTCAGGAAGACCAGGATCCGCTGTTTAACCTTCCGGAGAATGTTGCTGCATTTGCCGGCCGGCTTCAGTTTGTCCGGGGCCCGCTAAACCTGGAAACTGCTTATGCACATAAGATCAACGATCCATCGGCGGATAACAATTTTATCTATAAAGATGGCCAGGCATTGCTGCTTAATGCGTCTTACGCCGTAAGCGGCATAGGCTTGCTGTTCAGGGCCAAGCGGATTGACAACATGGGGTTTCGAAGCGATCGTACGGCTACCGGCAACGATCTCAATATCAACTATCTGCCACCTACTACCCGTCAACATCTGTATAGCCTCAGCGGGATGTATCCCTATGCCACCCAACCCACGGGCGAATTTGGTCTGATGGGGGAGCTTACCTTCAGCATCCCGCGCGATACCGGTCTGGGCGGGCCTTTTGGTACCAGTGTTACGATCAATTATAGCCTGGCGAACGACATTCACCGTGAGCGGGTGCATGATACCATCCCGGTCGGCGGGCGTGGTACGGAAGGGTACCGTTCTGATTTTTTGAAGATCGGTGACGAGAAATTTTTCGAAGACATCAATATCGAAGTAGATCGCCGTTTTTCCCGCACTTTCAAAGGGCTTTTTTCTTATGCCTATATCGCCTATAACCAGAATGTTATTGAAGGGTATGTTGACAAAGAGATGGTACATGCGCATATAGCCATTGCCGACATGTCGTACAGGCTGCCTGACCGGAGAAGCCTGCGCTGGGAGCTCCAGCACCTGTATACCAAACAGGATAACCAGAGCTGGGCTATGGCCATGATCGAATACAGCATCGCACCACACTGGTTTTTCTCGGTCAGTGATCAGTTTAATTATGGAAACGACGATGAAGACCTCCGTCAGCACTATTATACGTTCAGTACCACTTATGCCAGCGGAGGCACCCGCTTCAGCCTGTCGTATGGCCGGCAGCGCCAGGGTGTGATATGTGTTGGCGGGGTATGCCGGCAGGTGCCGGCTTCCAATGGCTTTACCCTCCATGTAACAAGCAGTTTTTAATGGATTCGTTATGATTGGTTTGAAAAAGATATTCGATATACGCTACCTGTTGCTGTTGGTTTTTTTGATGCCGGCAGCCTGCGATAAGGTAGACCCGCCTTATATGACCGGTCAGGAGTCTGCTGGTGACAACGGGGAGCAAAACAGGAAGGTGTTGCTGGAAGTGTTTACAGGTCACACCTGTCCGAACTGTCCGCCTGGTAGCCGTCAGGCGGCTGAACTCAAAGAATTATACGGTGATCGCCTGATTGTCCTGTCTATCCATGCGGGGTGGTTTGCCAGAACAGGAGATGATGTGTTTAGCTATGATTTTCGGACGGATGCAGGTGAAGCATTGTATGATCATTTTGAGGTAACCAATAACCCCGTTGGGATGGTCAGTCGCAGGCCTTTTGAGGGAAGCACCCTTATGGGTCCCGCGGCCTGGGCACCGGCCATTAGCCAGCTGTTGGATCAGCAACCCGGTTTTCTGATCGACATCAACACCGGCTTTGAACCCGGACAGGAAACGTTGGATATGGAAGTCTCGGTCGAGGCAGCCCAAAGCCTGGCGGAGCAATACCACCTGTCCGTTTTTCTGAAAGAGAATGAGATCATCAAGCCACAGCGAACCAACGATGCGGATTATCCTTCCGGGATCATCCATGACTACAGACATCAGTATGTTCTGCGCAAGAGCCTGAATGGCACCTGGGGCGATGCGGTGAATCAGCAGCCAATGGATAGCGGAGATCGCTATTCAAACAGCTATTCTGTAACCCTGGAGGATGACTGGGATCCGGAAAATATGGCTATTGTCGCTTTTGTATACGAGACCGGGACCATGGAGGTTCTGCAGGCCGAGAAAAAAGACCTGTTACCCTGACCGATTTTCAAACGTATCATTATCTCGAGATTACCAGTCTTTTCGTTTTTCGTTGATTATCCACGAAAAACTCAACAAAATAGATTCCCTGCATCAGGTCCCCTGTGTATATCCGGGTGTTGCCTGAGCCTGGCTCCAGTTCCCTGAGCAGGGTGCCATCAACGCCATAGATGCGAATGTCGCTGTCGCGGTCAATTTGATCAGCCTGTACTCCAGTAAAGTCACTGGCAGGATTTGGATACAGAAGAATTTCATTGTCATCCTGGGTGTGTATAGCTACATCATCCGCTGTAAGAACCACCTCTACAGTAACATCTGCGGTGACTTCAACCGCTCCTTCTTCATCATGGTAACCCGTTTTCTCAACCAGGTAGTCATACGTTCCTTCTGATACGTAGTTTATCGCATAGTGTCCGGGGTCATAGGTTACATCGTCAAACGTGATTACCGCATCCGTGATATCTGCACCAGGCTGGTCAACGACCTCAAAGTAAACCGTATTATACTGATGTCCGTCCACCACATCTTCCACAGTCATGTCTTCGGTTACATCTATTTCACGGTTCGGATCACCTGGCCATTCACCGCCATCCCAGCCTTCACCAATCAGGTCGGAAAAATACTTGTATTCATATGTGCCTGCTTCCAGCTCAAATGTTTTGGCGTAAATCAACGGGTCATCACTTACCTTTTCCATTACCACATCCGGATCGGTACCCGGCTCTGTCCATTCTGTCATGGTTCCGGTAATAAATACCTGATGATCATCCGGATCAAAGCCGGAAAGTTGGATCATTGCATTGAATGTCACGGTATACAGACCGGGCTCGGTGGTTTCGGCGGTCACCGTGTATACACGCTCCTCCCCGATAAACGATGTTACCGTATAATCAACAGCCTCTGTCAGGTCAATGGTTTCCCCGCTTTCAGGATCTGTTTCGGCAAAGGCAGAAGCCTGAATCTGCGGGATCAGATTCGTGAGATCTGTCTCCGTAGGTAACTGCAGATGTATTGTCCCCGCTCCATGATCTATGGTACCGGCGATATCTTCTTCAATATGGTCGTGATCGTCAGCCTCAAGGATATAAGATTCAATTCTATTATCCGGTACCCAAACCGGAAGATAGGTTACTTCGCCCAGGTCGGGATCGTCCGCCTGGTCCACAATATAGTCAGCTGCTTCGTCTTCATTGTCCGTGCCCCAGTAATTGTTTTGGGCGAAAACCTGATTCGGGGTGTTGTTGTAAAGGCCATAGATGTTATCATTGTTGCTGTTGTTCTCGATAACATTATAGCCGGTCGGGATCTCGCTGTCTGCTTCACCCAGGTTGGGTTGTGCATCATTCTGTATGGTGATACCCCATAAGTTACCTGTAATGGTGTTGTTATAAACATATGCCTGATTGGAAGTATTGCCTATGAAGTTCAAACCGCTTCCGCCAAGCATGGGATCACCCTGGATGTCGTTATCAATTAATTCGTTATGCTGAATAAGTGCCGTGATTTGGTTGCCAATGGCAGCCAATCCATAGCGGTTGTCTACAATGTGGTTGTCCTTTATCAATGCTATCGTACTCCCTGCCGCCATCACATTGCTGAGACCGATGCCACCGGCCATGGTATGTTCACCTTCAATATAATTCCCCACAATGCGCAGGGTGTCTGCTCCACCAGGCCCCATGTTGATCTGTGGCCGGTTTGTATTTGCAGTGCCGTTACGGATAAAGTCATTCTGCATGATCTCCGGTGAAGCCTGCGTGTTGGCACCACTACCAATGGCCGCACCAGCATTCTCCAGGAATAACGTATGCCTGATAACAGGATTTGACCCAGAGAGGTTGATGGCAGCACTCGTATTCGACATGTCAAAATACCGGATGATACAATTATCAAAGGTTACATCGGTTCCAATCAGCTGTATACCACCCGCATATTCAACAGTCGTATTGTAGAACGCATTCTCCCCGGTAGCATCTTCAAAACGGAAGCCCTCAAAATGATTCTCATTGTCAACGGCTGAGAAAAGCACCTCCCCGGGCGGATCCACAATCAGGCCTCCCAAAATAGTAATGTGCTTACCCGATTCTGTGAGGATGGTTATATCCTCTTCGATCTCGAGCAGATCTGTAGCTGCGATAGTGAGATCTTCATGAATGGTATAAACGCCATCCTCAATTGTTACCACGCCTTGACTGATGTTGACAAGGTCATCTATGGAATAGGTGTCGCCATCGCCCGGTGTTACATATTGTCCGTGAACAAGTATCACCGTCAAAACGAAGAGCGAGAATAGTAGTAGTTTTTTCATAATAAGTTTGCTTTTGTAATATGGTACAT
>JAWLDT010000045.1:0-21839 GCA_041686485.1 Bacteroidales bacterium
GAAGAGCCCGTAATAGGTGCTGCAAAACAACTGGTAACTATCGCAAATAACGAAGATGGCAGCTATACCGCGCAATTGAACCTGAGGGCTCAAAATTACGGCAACGTCACATTGAACGACATTGAGTTTATTGATGATCTTGATGAGACTTTCGGCAGCGACAATTACGAAGTATTAGGCTTAAGCAGCGAAGACTTTAGTGTCAATACCAACTACGATGGTTCTACCGAAACGAACCTGCTTACCACAGGCAACACACTCCTGCCGGGACAAACTGGCGCTGTTTTGCTAACAGTCAAGATCTTATCAGAGGGAACCTATCATAACCAGGCGACCGTTTACGGAACAAGCCCCGGTGGCACGGTTGTTTCTGACGAATCACATGAAGGATCTGATCCGGCACCCGATAGCGATAACCCAGGTGACTTTGATGATCCAACAGAGATCAATGCTACCGAATGCATCACTGCAACCGCCTTTGCTGGACCAGATGCAGAAATATGTGAAGGTGACGATTACCAGGTGATTGGATCCTATGTGGAAGACGAAGAGAGCTTCGAATGGAGCACATCGGGCGACGGTACATTTAACCTGGCAAACAACATACATCCTATATACACACCCGGCCCGGATGATATTGCGAATGGTTCAGTTGTACTCACCCTGACAGCTTATTCGTATGATCCTTGCGATCCTGTGGAGTCATCCATGACCTTGACGATTACGCCTGCTCCAACTGTGTATGCCGGAGATGATGCGGAAATATGCAATACCCAGACAAGTTTCACACCCGAGAATGTGAGTGCTGCCAATTATAGCAGTGTGCAATGGTCAACCAATGGTACCGGTCATTTTGAACCCAGTGCAAACGACCTGAATGCAACATATATCCCAAGTGAAGCAGATCTCGAATGCGATTGCCAGATTAACCTGACGCTTACTGCATTTGGAGAAGGCAGCTGTGCAGAGGTCAGCTCAGTGGTGAAACTGACCATCTGGTCGCAACCCGTTGCATCTGCCGGACCTGATGAGACCATCTGCGAAGGAGATGAATTTGTATTAACGGGAGCTACAGCCAATCATTTTGACAACCTGCAATGGACCACCAGCGGCAGCGGCACGTTTAACAACAGCAATGCCCTGAATCCGGTTTACAATTACAGTGGTGATGATGTTGCTGATGGCTATGTTGAACTGACGCTGACTGCTAACCCGTCATCGGGGTCAGTGTGTCCGTCGGCTGTTAGTGAAATGGTCCTTACACTGAACCCATCAGTGGATATCATTGTATCCAATATTGTGGATACCCAATGCGATGCAAGCGTGGGAGAGGTGACGCTCACCAGCACAGATGGCAGTGCCATTTATCTTGACGGTGAGGTTAAACCTTCAGGATCAACATTTACCGGCTTAAGTGCAGGTTATTATATTGCTGAATCCACTGGCGACTGCCCGGCTACAGCAGGGTTTAACATTATCAATACTGACAGCGATCTGACAGGAGTGGTCGCACATCAATCGGATGTGTCCTGCCAGGGCAGTACCGATGGATCTGTAGACATTGAAGCTTCCGGAGGTAACCCTCCATATCAGTATCAATTGGATAATGGCCATGTACAAAGCTCAGGTGAATTTGAAAATCTTGCCCCGGGTAGTTACAACGTGCTGATTACAGATGCTATTGGATGTACCTATACTGTGAGTTTCCATATTGATGAGCCTGCGTCGCTTACACTGTCCATGGTAAGCCAGACTGATGTATCATGTAAGGGTGAATCCTCGGGTAGCATTGTATTGCAGGCAGCAGGAGGAACTACACCATATGCTTACAGTGTTATCCAGCAGCCGCAGGGGGCCAATGCGATCGTGAATGATAACGCAATCACGAATATGGCGGCCGGAGATTATCTTATAGGTGTGGTTGATGCCAACGGTTGCTATGAGACCATCTCCGTAACCATAAGTGAACCTGCTGAATCTCTGATGGCAACATATGATGTAACCCATATTCTTTGTTCAGGTGAAAGTACAGGTAGTGTAACGGTTGATCCATCAGGCGGAACACCTCCTTATAGTTACCAATGGAGCAATGGGTCTACAGATAGAACCGCATCCGGACTTGAAGCAGGATCATACGATGTGCTGATCACCGATACCAACGGCTGCACTTTTGAGCTGACCGGAATCATCGTGGAAGAACCAGATGATCCTGTAACCGCCGAAATCAGCCAGTACACCAATCCCGACTGCCAGGGAGGCACTACCGGCAGCGCCACGGTGGCTACCACCGGAGGTACACCGCCGTATACATATCTCTGGAGCAACGGGGATACCTCGGCTACAGCTACCGGGCTTACTGCGGGTACACACCATGTAACGGTTACCGATGCCAACGGATGTAGCACAGAAATTAGCGTGCTTTTGACTGATCCAACCGGCATCATGGCCACAATAACGCATACGAGTCATGTTAGTTGCTTCGGTGGTAATGATGGTAGCGCTTCTGTGATGGGCTCCGGAGGTACTCCACCCTATACGTATGAGTGGAGCGATGACCAGCAACAAACAACAGCCGACGCCACGGATCTTTCTGCCGGTCAATATATAGTAACCGTAACCGATGATAACGGATGTCAGGCAATAGCCATGGCAGAAATCAATCAACCCACTGCCCTTCAGGCTGAGATCATTTCTGTTGATGACACTTCATGCGACGAGTCTGAAACTGGTTCAGCTACCGTCAATGTCACTGGCGGTACCACCCCTTATACATTTGCCTGGGATACGGATCCTGTACAAACTTCGGCAACGGTTACCGGCCTTGGTGTGGGTACGTATGAGGTGACCATTACGGATGCGAAGGAATGTGAAATCACTACCAGTGTAAGCATTGGTTCAGAGGGAAGTCTGCAAATTGCGGAAGTAGCTGACATAGGTCCGGTCTGTCCTGAAGAAGAAGTTTCGGCAATCATGTTGAGTGCCACACCGGCAAACAGCGATGTGGTGTATGAATGGAGCGGGGGAGAGCAGGTCGGTCTCGATAATGGTACTGCAACGGGTATCAACCCACACATCCCGGCATTTTCTGCCAGTGAAGACTTTGGATCCAGTGAAGTAACATTGGTAGCTACATTGAACGGCTGTGTGAGTACAACCACATTTACAATAGATATTTCAGATAACGAACCCCCCTCCTTTGTTAATTGCCCTGAAGGACAGACCATTACGGTTAGCTTGTTCTCTGGTGATTGCGAAGGGGGCGTAAACTGGAGCATTCCGGTTGCCACCGACAACTGCGGGGAGCCTGTGGTAACGCAGACAGCCGGCCCCGAACCTGGAAGCATCTTACCGGTTGGAACTTATCCCGTCGAATATACAGCCACAGACAATGCCGGTAATACAACCACATGTTCGTTCGTTGTTGAGGTTATTGACACCGAAGACCCAATGATTGTTTGTCCGGACAACATGATGATCCATGATACAGATAGCGGTTCATGCCAGTGGACTTCCCCCGATGAAAGCCTCAAACCATTATTGGCAGTGGCTAACTGTGATTTTGATATCGATTGGGAGGTCGAAAATCCGGATGGCAGTCTGTTAACCGGGGAGGATGACGTGAGTGGTTATGTTTTTGATTTAGGTACCAGCACTATTACTTATACTGTTACAGAGGAGGTAAGCATGCAAACATGGAGTTGTACTTTCACGGTAACAGTATTGGATACGGAAGCCCCGCAACTTACTTGTCCATCATCCATTGAACAAATGACAGACGAGGAAGCTTGTTCTGCTACAATCACTCCGGTGCTTACCACAAATAATGTAAACGATAATTGTACGGCATTTGAAGAGCTTGATATTAGCTACAAGGTGACCAAGCCCGATAATGAGATCAGTGATTCATTTCCGAATGGCACACCCTTTACTTTCCCTCAGGGTATCAGCCAGATCGAGTGGACAGTTACTGATGCTTCAGGTAATATGGTAAGTTGCTTGCAGCAGGTAGTTATTGAGCCCATGGTGCCAGTGGTGAATGCTGGAGAAAATGATATCATTTGTGAAGGAGAGACGTATCAGCTTGACGGTGAAGCCAGTAATTATGAATCTGTATTATGGTCTACCAATGGCACAGGTAACTTTGTACCTGATGCTAACAGCCTGGATGCCGTTTATATTCCAGGCAACGGAGACATTTTGGTAGAACAGGTTCAGTTGACCCTTACTGCATTTGGTTTCGATGACTGTCCGGATGCACAGGATATGATGATTCTGGACATTGAACCACAACCAACAGCCAATGCCGGCCCGGATGCATCTATCTGCGAGGATACGGATTATCTGATCACCAATGCTTCAGCAAGCAACTACAGCAATGTATCGTGGACACATAATGGTTACGGACAATTACATAACGCCAATACCCTGTATCCTACCTATGAGTCCCATCCTGATGACGCCATTATCGGTGTAGTAACACTCACACTGACGGCCGAATCGTCAGGACCATGTTCAGAAGCCATCGATCAGATGGTGATATATGTGACCCCCGAGGTGTTTGCAGATGCCGGAGATGATCAGACTTTACATGGTGACAATGAAACGGTACTGGATGGTAATGACCCCTACCCGGGAACCGGAACGTGGTCACTGGTCAGTGGCCCGAATGTCCCGGTCATTGATGACGTTCATGATCCCCAAACAAGTATCAGCAGACTAACGCATGGAACATACACCCTTCGTTGGACTATTGATAATGCGCCTTGCCCCGGAGATTTTGATGAGATGACCATAACCGTCATTGACATAGCAGATCTGGCCATCTCCAAAACGATAAGTGATGAGACACCGGTTGCCGGCAGTGTTGTTTCCTATACACTTACTGTAGAAAATCTCGGTCCTTCAACAGCACAAGATGTTGTTGTAACAGATGAGCTTCCTGCGGAAGTAACCTTAGTGGATGTCATTCCAACCCAGGGTTCATGGACAGCACCATTGTGGACCATTGGTTCTATGAGTGCCGGGGAGACGGCTACACTGATTATCCTGGCAGAAATAAACGAATTGCCTGATGGAACTGTATTTGTGAATACAGCATCGGTGACCAGTTCAACCGATGACCCGGACCTCAGTAACAATGAAGACACTGCAGAAGCCGAAGTGGAAGCCACTCCAAAAATTTCTCTGGATAAATCTATCATTTCAGGCAGTCCATATGAGATGGTTGGCGATGAGATCACCTATCAGTATACCATCACCAACACTGGCAATGTGCCCCTTCAGGGTCCCTTTACCATTGTTGATGATAAGATTGGTATGCTTGAAGATTGTGCGCAAGGCCCCTTGTTGCCGGGAGAAAGCACACTCTGTACAGGCTCATATTTTGTAACCCAGGAAGATATAGACAACGGTTCCGTAACCAATGAAGCTTTTGCAGAAACAATATATGCCGGCGACGATCTGGTCAGTAACCCTGACACAGCTACGGCTATTGCCAATCAGATACCGGAAATCATTGTTTCAAAAGAGGTTGAACCGGAAGGATACATTGCCCCCGGGCATATGCTGATCTATACAATTGTTGTTGAAAATACTGGCAATATAGGCCTTGATAACATTGTTGTAACAGACGAGCTTCCGGAATACACCAGTTTCCTCAGTGCTAATGAAGACGGTCAGTATGATGCTGTTACGAATGTGGTGACATGGAATATTGACCATTTGGAACCGGGTGAAACAATAACCCTGGATTTCTACGTGCTGGTGGAGGAAGAAGCTCCTAATGAGTGGGTAATTGAGAATATCGCTATTGCCGACAGCGATCAAACAGAACCGGTTGAAAGCGATCCTGCTGATGTCATCGTTATCAGGCCTATGGAGCTGGTGATAGTTGATGTCACCCATGTGCTGTGTCACGGTGACCATACTGGCAGTGCAACGGTAGAAGTTACAGGTGGTCTGCCTCCATACACTTTTACCTGGTATACGGAGCCAATGCAATTCGGGCCGACAGCCTATGATCTGCCCGCAGGAACGTATACCGTGATTGTGACAGATGCGCTTGATAATACGGCACAAATTACCGTAACCATAGAGGAGCCTTCTGCACCTCTTGATGTCATGCCGAATGTTACACATGTTCAGTGTCATGGAGATGCCAGTGGCGCTATCCATCTGGACGTTTATGATGGAACGCCGCCCTATTCATTCTTGTGGAGCAATGGTGAGACAACGCAGCACCTTGAAGATGTGCCCGCAGGGAACTATCACGTTGAGGTAACTGATGCCAACGGTTGTACCTATGAATTAGAGGAAGAAATCACACAACCAGAGGAGCTAATGGTTTTAGATGTGTTTATCGAAGATGTACTCTGTAAAGAAGACTCTTTAGGTTCTGTTGATTACACCATAACTGGCGGTGTGCCGCCTTATGAATACCTCTGGAATACCGGCGACACAACCCGTAATCTGCACAATATGCCAGGAGGGTTTTATGAGGTTACCATCACCGATGCCAACGATTGTGTTCATGTATATGAGTTTGAAATTGATTATACACATGAGGACTGTGAACTTCGTATCCCCAATGGTATTTCCATGGATGATAGTGGATTTAATGACACCTGGATTATCAATGGTTTACAGCGTTATCCGAACAATAAGGTACAAGTGTATAATCGATGGGGCACACTGGTTTATGAAGCGTCACCTTATGAAAACGACTGGGATGGTACACCGAACAGGGGTCAGGTTATAACTGAATCTGATGGTCGGTTGCCTTCTGGTACTTATTATTATGTTATCCAGCTCGATCCGGATCTAGAGCCTGTATCCGGATTTATACATCTGGCCAGATAGATGAATTATAATTTGGTGGATGAAGAATATGAAAAATATTTTGATTATGAAAAAGATTCTATATCTCCTTGTCTTGATTGGATTGTTTTCGACCGGATCGGCATATGGTCAGCAAGAGCCCATGTACGGGCAGTATGTTTTTAATAACTCTGTTTTGAATCCGGCTCAGGCTGGTGCTGAAAATTTTAGTCAGTGGGGGGTTCTGTCACGATTTCAGTTTATAGGGATTGATGGCGCACCCATGACCAATTCAGCTTATGCCAACCTGCAACTCCCCAGGCAACTCGGTTTGGCAGTCGGTTTATATCATGACCAACTTGGTATCGAAGAACACCTTCAGCTTCAGGCAGACCTGGCCTATCATGCCAGGCTGTCTGACACTTGGAGACTCTCAGGGGGAATTCGTGTGATGGCTTCTAACCACGAATTTAATTTTAGAGAACTGGACCTGCATGACCCGGGTGACCCGTTTTTTGAAGAGAATGTCACCTCAGGGATATTACTTAACGCAGGTGCCGGATTGCTTTTGTCATCGCAACGTTCTTTCTTTGGGATATCCATGCCCAGAGTGTTTGTGAACGATTTTCAAGTATATGATCCCGGAGATTTTCTGTTCTTTCACAGGCGCAACCGACACATGTTTGCCTATGCCGGTACGAATATCCCCATGTCAGACTCATTCACGTTTATGCCAAGCACTTTATTCAAATACGCGGATGATGCACCCGTTCAGCTTGACCTTAACGCGATTTTTAATTACAGAAATACCTTGTCTTTTGGCCCGCTCGTACGGTCCAACCTTGCCGATGGATGGCTGGATGCGGTAGGTTTTCTTGTAGGATTGAGTTTGGGTGAACATTGGTATTTTGGTTATATTTACGAGTACCCTACACATGATCTGAACAAGGCCACAAAACAAACGCATGAAATTTCACTGCGATATAGATGGGGAATGATAAAAGACAGATTCAGGTCGCCAAGGTATTTTTATTGATTGTTTGCATAGGATTGCTTATAATGATCATTACGAATAATAGAAACAGAATAAAGAACTCTAGTTAAATAGGCAAAGGAGCATTACATGGCGAATACCATATGTGCGTAACAAAATTCAGGAAAATATGAAAACCATAATTCCCAAGTATTTAATCTTATTTCTGATCTTCTCAGGTTCTTCTTTGTATCTGGAAGCACAATACAGGACTGCAACAGATAACATTGCAGGCCTGGATCTTGAAGAAGTCAAACAGAAATATGAAAAAGCCATAGAAAAGGGTGACTCATCTTATACCATACATTATGCCGAAGCCCTCGTTATACAGAGTGAATTTGAAAGAGCTTTTGATATGTATGAAAAAGCAGATGAATTGGGCCTGGTTACTACCAAATACCAGAAAAGGGATTATGTGCACGCTGGCCGGCGTATTGGAAAAGAAACACCTTATACAGAAAATACAGGGTATTTTGATAAAAGCTGGGAAATGGACATTGACGTAAGTTCGTTTTGCAGTAACTCCCCTATGGAAGATTTTGCGCCCTTCTACTGGAAGAACCTGTTGTTTATCACTTCATCAAGAAACGTTTCAGGCAAACAATATGAATTTACCCAGAATCCATTTCTTAATATACATATTTTCATTCATGACTGTATTTCAGCGGACATGCCAGCTGCTCTTCCAGAAGGGATCAACACTGAAAACCATGATGGTCCTGTGGCTATTTCAGAAGATGGAAATCTGTTAATCATAACAAGAAATCACCCGGAAATGTCCCCGGATGGGATTTACAATCTCTACCTTGATTATTATGTGAGAAAGGACAACAAATGGCGCGAGAGCCAAAAGTTTCCGCTTCATGATACAGAATTTTCTGTGCAGCATCCTTTTTATTGTGATCGTGACAGCTTGCTTTATTTTGCCTCTAATGTAGAAGGTGGCTATGGCGGATTTGATATTTATAAGTCGAAATGGCACGGGGATCAATGGGGCGAACCGGTAAATCTTGGGCCGGAAATTAACTCTTCCTATGATGAAGTTTTTCCCGCTCAGACTCCTGATGGCACACTCATATATGCCTCCAACCACCTTGAAACAATTGGCGGGCTGGATTTCGTATTGTTTCGTGACAGCACCAGGTACCTTTTCCCTGAGCCATTTAATACCGTTCATGATGATTTCAGTATCACATTCAAAAATGAAACATCGGGATATTTTGCCTCTAACCGGGACTTACAGGGGTTTAACGATGATATATACGTTTTTGATATCATAGGTCCGCTATGGCCGGAATACGATTTTTACGTGGAAGTGCTGGATAAAGAAACGGAAGAGCCCCTGGAAGATGTGTCGGTTTCCTTTTCAGCTGAACCTGCAGAAGGCGAAAAGCTGAGCTCAGATGAAGGCATCGTCTTTCTGCATAGTGGTCAGAAGGAATTCCATAACTATCACTTTATGTTGTCAAAAGAAGGTTATCAGGATAAAGACGTCGTATCTGCCGATTTTTCAGAAAGAGATGGAGACTATGTAGTTACCTTGCGTATGGGGAAAATAATTGATCCTATCGCAGAAGAGGCTTTGGAAAGGGGTTATTTTGAAGTGTATTTTGATAATGACAGACCAGCCCCGGGGTCACGAAACCCTGATACAGATTTGGATTACGAACAGACCTACCATGCCTACATGCTCAGAAAAGATGATTACTACAGAAATAGCATGAATACGCAACAGGAGTTGGACGATTTTTTTGCAGATGTAGAAAAAGGCATGGAACAGCTGGAGTGGCTGGCGGGCTATCTGGAAGATGAGATGGATCAATCCAACAGCTATACCATCATCTTTACTTCCCACGCAAGTCCCCTGGCCAGTAGTGAATACAACTTGATTCTGTCTCAAAGGCGTTTTGTTTCCGTTGAAAATTATATACAAGACTGGGATGACGGAGCGCTACAAGGATTTATTGAGAGGGGCAAATTGGATTATGAAAATAATCCGTTTGGAGATACGCAGGCAAGACCTGGTGTTTCTTCCGAAAGAGATGACCCTGCAAGGTCTGTTTACAGCGTCGAGGCAGCCCGGGAAAGAAGGGTAACTATAGAATGGCGAAGAAACGATGATAGTGAAACAGGGTCATCATACATCCGGGAAAACCCGGATATTCAAAAGGAACTGGTTCCACCTGATCAGGAAAATTCTTTTGCTACAGAAGAAGAATACCATATTATCATAGCAAGCTTTAGGCGGGAGCAAGATGCCCTTGAAGAAGTCAGACAGTTGCGCGAACAGTATTCAGCCAATGTGAGGGTACTGCCCCTGTCGGATAACGGACGATACCGGGTCAGTTATGGCAACTATACCAGTATGGAAGATGCCAATGCTGCCCTGCAAAGCATAAAAAGAAACATCAGAAACGACGCATGGGTTCTGGTTTTGGAATAGACTTGGAATTCGTTGAGTCATTAACCATTTGGTGACTGTAATAATCGCATAAGCGCGACATGGATCATCCGGAAAAGAACACCATGCGCAAAACCATCCATAACTATACCCTGCAGGGAGATCATGCCCTGGATAAAAGGAAAAGGCTGCTTCGCCTTCGTGATGAGGAAGAAAACAGAAACCTCGTATATGACCGGCAGCTGCTTTACGTAGCCTGTACCCGGGCCATGCACCGCTTGTATGTGACACACACAGGGGAGATAAGCGCGTACCTGCCAAAAGATTCATTGGCTGATGCTTCGTAAGGCGATACTTCGTAAAGCCTCTTTTGCCTATAGAAGTTCTTCTCCCAAAACAAAGGTGCAGCAAACTTAATGCTTATAACCGAATGCTTATAATAAAAACAGCCCCCTACCGGAACTGTATAGGGGGCTGCTTTTGTTCAAAGCTAAAGAAAAAACGATTGTTGATGTGTTCCTTGCATAATGCGTGTCTGATATCAGAATGCAGACATGCTTGTTATTTTGAAATTATAATTGTTATTTATACAGGTAGCTTGCTATGGACCTACAATCCGATGGTCCAGCCTTGTGCCCAATCAGGAACAGCTGTACCGGCACCGGCACCGGTTGCATTCTCATCAATCGTAAATACAGCTTCATGTGATTCATCAGTAACCACATCGCCGTCCGTATTTTTAACTACTAATATAGTCGGTATATCCATAAAATGAATGTTTGTCACTTTTAAAAGCTCATTCCCGATGTTGTCAATTGATTCATCGCTTCTGACTTCGATTCCTGTGGCCCAGTCTTTCACTACAACATTATCAATACTTCCTGCAGTACCGGCTCTCAGCATCATTGCCTGCGGTTCAGGACCCTGATCTCCGCTGCCGATAAGCGTTACATTTGATATTGTTGGGTTTGATGTCGGGGTAGCTGAAAAATCTTGTGACCAACTGTCACACTCCATTCCTCTGTTCCCAAAACCCATGTTATTTAAGCCATACCAGTACTGTCCGCCTCCGGTCCAGCCTTCTGTCCAGTCGAACATATCGTCTTCAGCACTTGATGAAACGATGTAATTTGCGTGTACAGTACCACCGTAAAACTCAATGGGGTCATCAGAGCATTCATAAATTTGTACATATTCGATCTCTGTTCCGCTACCTACGCCAAATAATGAAAATCCGTTGTATTCTTTTTCGCTGTTAAAAGCAGCACCAGTATATTCAAGTCTTAAATATGTAACGCTACCGGAATTGTCATCGTCAATGTCTCCACCATACGGCACATCACCAACTTCTGACATACCACCACCAGAGTTGCAGGTAGCTCTTCCGCAAATTACCAGCCCCCCCCAGTCGCCGCGACTTGGATTCTCAAGACCGGAAGTCATTACCACCGGCTCATCTTGTGTTCCGTTCACAAAGATTTGTGCACCCTGCTCCACAATAATTGCAGCAGAGGTACCACCTGAAGCTTCGATTCTTGTACCGGCAGGAATAGTTAAAGAAGCATCCTCTTTTACATTGATCAAACCGCTTAAATTGTAAACTTTTGATGCATCCAATGTTGTCGCTTCCGTAATGTCTCCTTTCCAGTCTTCATGGCTAAGGTCGGGTTCCGTGTTGTCATCATCATTGTCTTTTTCACAGGATGTTGTCATAATCGATAATCCCAACATCGCTATTAACAAGAATGATGTGTTTGCCAGTGATAATTTGAAAAAATTTCTTTTCATTTTTTGCATTTTTTGGGGTTAATGAATACAGTGCAAATGTACCGCTGGTTTTTTCATATCACGTTAGGTTTATCTTACTATATTGTTACGTTTAGATAACATCGTTTTGGTTTGTGACGACGAGGTGAAATACAAGGAGTCAGGACGAAAGTATGCACAATGCCTTCCCGGTTGATTTTGTTATTCGTATAATGTAATGATGGATAGGATATAGATTAATAAGCGAATCAGCGGCCTTGCTTTCAAAACTTATAACTCATACTAAGGTTGATTCCCATGCCTTTTTTATACGACATAATCGTAATGTCTCTGTCAGAATTTGCCTGGTAAGTCTCAATTTTGGGGTTTAATATATTTTTTAGGCTAACTCCAAGAGATAGGTTGTTAAATTCTGACTTAATGATCAAATCCAGTGAGCCAAAAGCTTTATCAATCATATTCCCACGTTGATTGGTCCCAATAGCATAGATTCTGTCGGAAAAATAACCGTAGGAAAGTGTTGTCATCAGTTTGTTTTGGCTTTCCTGCCATTTCTTTACCCAGGTGATGTCTGTATTTATGAGCATATCGGAAGCACCTGTAAATCTTGCCTTGTCATGCGTAAACTGAACCATATAATTTGTTTCTTCCTGTATTTTTTCAGAATTCAATTCTTGTTCAGTGTGCATATAAGCAATATTGAATCCGGCAAGTAAAATATTATACTGATTATTGATCAAATTCTTACGTGCTTCCAGTTCTATGCCGGCAACATGTCCCCGGTTGCCGGTATTTAAAAATGAAATATCATTCGTTGCCGAGGAAATGGTAACTTCATTGATCGGATTCACTATGTGTTTCCCAAATATACCTAAGGCAATAATTTCACCCCTGCCCGGGAACAATTCCCATTTAACATCCACATTGTAGTTCTCCGATTGATATAGATCCGGATTCCCAAGTTTTACCTGCGTAACATCTTCATATATAAACAATGCGCGTTCCTTGAACTGAGGCAGGGTATACGTTTTACTTGCCGCAAATCTCAGGTTTTGTCTTTCATTGATCTTGTACCTGGTGGTAATACTCGGCAAAAACTCAAAAGTTTCAATCGCATCACTTTTGTCAGAGGGATCTAATTGGGTGTTCCAGGAAACTTCCTGGTGAATGTATTCACCGCGCAGGCCGATCAAGGCAGTAAGCGCGGGGCTGATCTTATATTCTGCATTCATAAAACCCCCATGAATGATTTGTGTTCCACCATAAACCTGTGGATCTAATGCAGACGGAACCTGATGCGAACCCCTGAAGGTTTCGATTCTGAAGAAATTCCCTTTGTCCAGGTTTTCCTGGTTAAAGAAAGACGATAAATGATCCGGATCAACGACCGTATTTCTTTGATCTGTATGAATCCTGAAATTAAACTGGGTCGCTTCAAAATCTCTTAGCTTATAGCGACCCGTATAGCCCAGGCTTAGTTTTAATCTGTATGTCTGAGGATTATCTGTCCCTTCAGAATCTGATAAGAAGGTATAATCAAGTTTGGTATTTAAAGCAAATTCTTGTTCGTTTAAATAATGATAATACCTGTGATTATCCGTAATCTGATTTTGTCCAAACACATAATCGCCGCTATCCACCATTCTGAAAGTGTTTTGTAAACGATCCGGAATGTCGCTGGAAATCGTATTATATGCCAATCCCCATGAAAGGTCAGCGGAACGATTGATTTCATGACTTCCTAAAAGCTGATTTATAAGCAGCGTATTTTTTTCATAAGAAAAGCGCTGCAATAGTCCATTATCATGATCGGCGATATCGAGGATGGTGCCGTTATAAAACTCGGAAGAATTGCCTGCAGAGTTTATGAATAAGAAATTATAATTGATCTTGTTATGCCGGTCAATTCTGTGACCCAGATTTAACATTCCTGTTGTATTTGGTTTATATGAATAGGATGTCATTCTAAGGTCTTTAGCTGGATAGCCGTTACTGTTAACATTTAATGATAAGCCCTCTTTCGTGGAAAAGTCATTGCTAAATCCTAACACGGCAAAATAATTAAGATCCTTATGGTCTCCCAGATTATGTTTGTTACCTCCTGATACAGTATAACCTGAGCCAACAGGAGTCATAAAAACCGGTTCATGGCCATAGTCAAAATCATATTCGGCTATGGTGTTCGGGGGACTTGAGGTATGAAACCCAACATAATCCGGCCCATCCTTCAACGGGAATGTATTTTCGTTTACTGCCCGGGTATTCATTTTGCCCTCAAGATCTATATTGATATAGCTGTCCCCGGAAAAATCTTTTGATATGATATCCACATTCCCTCCGGCAAAGTCACCATAAAAATGGTTGTTGTACACTTTATCAACAGACAAATATTCCACGATATCGGTGGTAAAAATTTCAAGGGAAATATTCTTTTGCTCCGGATTGTTTGATGGAATAGGTAAGCCGTTGAGCGTTGTTGAGTTATATCTGTCGCCCAGGCCGCGTACATAGATATCATTGCTGCCTTCTACTTTAGAAATACCCGTAATTTTGGTTACGGCTGTTGCCACATCGCTGACGCCTTTACGGGAGAGCTCCTGAGCTCCTATTTGCTGGAACATTTCAGTAGCTTTTTGTCTTTCCAATAACAAAAGATTTTCGTATTGCCGGTTAATTTCTGCCACAACCTCGACCTTTCCCAGTACCTGCGATTGTGTTTCCAGGTCGACCCTGATTTCGGTTGATTGCCCTGCAACAACCTCTATATTTTTAATATGTTCGGTCTTGTATGAAATGTAGGAGATTCTTAAATCATGGTTGCCGGCATGCAACCCCGTAATTTCAAAAATTCCGTCAAAATTTGTAGTAGTCCCTTTATTATCTGTTCCGGCTATAACAATACTCGCTCCAGGCAGGGTTTCCCCCGACGCCTTATCTTTAACCACTCCATGTATGCTTCCCGTTTGGGATAAGCCCGGCAAGGAAACAAAAAGAAATAAGGTGATGGCAACAGGGAAGGCTTTAAGTAGCTTAAAATCAGCAAGTATAAATTTGTGCATAGTCGATAGTGTTATAGATCAAAAGTATTCCTTACAAATAGTTTCTACGTTACAGAATTATTAGCTTATTATTATAAGTATGTTAAGAGAAGGTTGTGTGAAAAGTTTTCAGAATTGCCTGGAGATAAAACAAAGATGACCCGACTGGTGTCGGGGGAAATCCATGAAAGCTATGTTTTGCAGGGAATTACAATATGAAACCAGGGGGGCTCTTGCGTAAGAATAGTGATTGTGAAAAGCCGGGCTAAAGAATAGAAATGGTAATGGCTGAATGCTTAATATGTTTTACTTTCGATCAACTTTCCATCTTCATCGAACATTTCCCAGGTGCCTGCTTTTTCTCCATCTTCGTAATGAAGAATATACCTGAGATTTCCGTTGTCATCCCAGATCCTCCATTCTCCATGTTTATCATCCCGGCGATAATGCGCCATTGAAATCATGACATTGTTTTCGTTATATTGAATCCACTTGCCATGCTTTTGTCCATCCCGGAAAGATCTTATTTCTTTAACGTTCCCGTTTTCATAATAATGTTCTGACTCTCCATGAGGCTTGCCATTGAGAATTACCATTCTGGTTTTGATCTCGCCATCATCATATTTTTCGGTTAATGTACCCGAAAACAGATTGCCGTCAAGGTAATAGTATCCATCTTCCTTTATTTCCTGAGCATATAGTGATGATATGGATAGGGTAAGCAAAAAAACAAAAAAGAGCCTCATAGTTATATCTGTAGATCATAAAATAATAATGACAATAAAAATACTGTCATTATTACGAATAAGCAAATTGTTTTTAGTCTATCTGACTAATTTCAATAACAGGGTTTTCTGTTCCATTTATTGTAACTGTTGCTTCCTCGTATGATATATAGGAGAGAGACACTTCATTCTCTGTTTTATTTTCAGGAAGCATAATTGAAAACTTTCCATTAAAATCCGTGTAGGTTACTGTATCAGCATTGTTACAAACAACCCGCACGCCGGCTAAGCTTTCTTTGGATTCAGCATCGATAATCGTTCCGTTGATGACATACATACTGTTCGATGTTGACATGGTAGTTTCTGCATCAGCCTCGTTGGAATTATTTGCTGAACCGGAGATTGCAAGCGCAAAAAATAATAGCGTCAATAAAGTTTTCATCATTTTTGGTGTTTAGGGTTACGAATATGCTTTACCAATCAATTAATCAATTGATAGTGCAATAGTATTCATTGCAGGTTACCTGGCTATTGCATTACTGTTATCTTATTGTTAAATATTATACTAACTGCTAAGATGCAGGTAAACAGGTGTTTCTCCCTTTCCCTGGGATACATTTTTCGTGTTCCCGGAAGAGCTTCTTCTGCCGGCATAATAAGGTGGTCTGATAGCATTGAGTAACATCGGACCTAAGCTAAATGACCGCAACATAGCCTTGTTTCAAAACCAAGGGTCCAGATAACATGCATTCTATGTAGTATGTACATCTATTCATATGTTAAATATTTGTTTTAGTGAAATATATTTTTTTTAAATATGATTTTTAAACAGTATTATATTTAATTTTATATACATTTTACCTAAACTATTCTAAGAGCAGTTATCTTCCATACATGTATCCTTACTATTTAATAATTTAATTACAATAACAAAGTAAATATTTGAATTATGAAAACAATTAAATCATTTCACAGGCTGTTTTTTGGGTTTATGGCTGTTTGTTTAGCTTCTTCCCTGGCTATTACATTATCATCTTGTGAGAAAGATGATGATGAGGCGGAAACTTCAGAAATTGAAACCATCTTCGTTGTAGAAGATGCGACTTTGCACACCGGGTCTTTCCCTTCCGGCAGTGATTCAGGCCCCTCAATTGTTACATTTTCCGGTAATTCTTATATATTGCCTGGAGGCTCAAATGCCATTACGGTTGAGACCAATGAGGAGGCAAACTCTATATTTATTGGTGTAGAAGGTTTATCGGGTTATTATGAACTTCCCTTTAGTGTTAGTGCGGGTACACAATCATCAATTACCATCTATGTGTTTATTGATTCAGAAATAGACATGGAGGACTTTGCTATATTATTGGCGCTAAATTTAAACGGTAATGTAGGCATACATGAACATATGGATGTAGAATTAGTAGAAGCCGGGACAGGCAAGTTGCAGGTAAGCCTTTCATGGGATAAAGAAGTAGATTTAGACTTATACTTAGTGGAGCCGGGTGGTGCAACAATATGTTATATTGATGAAAGTTCAGCAAATGGCGGTGAACTTGATATTGATTCAAATGCCGGATGCGGTATTGATGGCATAAATAATGAAAATATCACCTACGAGGAGGAGGCAATACTTGAAGCCGGGGAGTACATCGTTCGGGTTAATCTTTGGTCTAATTGCGATATCTCTGATCAGATAAATTATATTGCCACTGCCAGGTTAAATGGAAACATTCTTACCCCATCCTGGGGCAATAATCCGTATTACGGCAATTATCCGGAAAATTCAGAATCCCAGCATGGTGGAGTTGATGCAGGTGAAGAAGTCATCAAGTTTGAAATAAGCTCATCCAAACTGGAAAACCTTCAATCTTTTGCAAAATTTACATTCCCTGTGGATGAAGAGAAGGAGTATCCAACAACAAAATAATATACCTTGTCGATACCATTGGGGTACTAATTTTTTAATTATTTTTCTATTTTTTCTCTTCTTAATGCATTTTTTTCTCTATTAATTGGTGTAAATTATTATCGGCTATAGATATATAAAACATCAATTAATATGTGGTATGATTTCAGATACATATGTTATTTGAATAGTTTTACAGGCGTTTTGTCGTGAAAAAATGCCTGTATACCTTATTGTGCTATTGCTTTTTATGTTTTATTGTTGTATATTACCTGTTCGTTCAGATACGAAATATACTACCTGTTGTTTCTCCGGCGACGACCCTCTTAAGCCGGGTTTTACGCTGTCATGACCGATAAGGTTTCGGTTCATCTGACTACACATATTATATAACATACAACCGAATTTACCACTTTTCAACAATGAACTAAAAGGATGGGGGACAGGAGCCATCATTATACAAACATTTTTTTATCATAAACAAATAGGAGATTGCAAAGATGAAAAAAAAGCCAACAAGATTATTAAGTGGTCTATGCTTCATCTGCTTTTGTCTTTTCCTGATTCCATCATTGGCTTTGGGACAAACTTCAAAGCAGTATAAATTCACAAATAAACATGGAGAAGAAGCTAAAGATCTTCATATCAAAATTAGTCCTGCTGTACAACACAATCCTGAAACACAACAGCATCCGGTAGACCCGGACGACAACACTGTCCCCTTTCCTGAAGTTCACGGAGAAGGTAGCACAACAATGGGTTTCGGTAAAGGCCTGACAGGAAATGGGGTCCCGGCGGGAGGGGATGTAGTTTTTACCTTTGACTATGATGGTTCAACCCCAAGGATCATAAGATGGTGGTGGACCAAAAGTGGGGACCCCAATGACCTGAGTAATGCAAATCGCCTTGGGCCTAAAAACTATCCAAGGAGAGGGGAATTCACATTCACCAGCCTTGATCCTTCTGCAGGAGATGGATTAATTCATTTGACTGTTGATGATGAAATGAATACGTTTGATATGCCAGCTGATTTGTCAAGTGAGCAAGCGACTTTAGCTTTTAAAGCATTTGTAGAAGATCAGTTTTTATTTGCTGATGCCACGCTTTTGGAGGCAACAAAGGTTGAAATAATTTCCAGAGCTCACAGTAATCAAATTGATGACATACTTGTTAACGTTATCCCTGATTCCAACATGGAAGTTGTTTTCAAATATTTGCCTGAGGTCATACCCACCCTTACAGAATGGGGCGTCATCATCCTTGTATTGCTGCTGATGGCCGGTGGTGTGATATTCTTATATAAAAGGCAGGCTTCTTTGGCTTATGCAAAAGGTGGGGGAGCATCAGCACAACAATCGAATACTTTTTTATTCAATAAACGCTTATTTGCCAAAGTATTCGCTATCACCCTCATCGCCGCTGTGGCCTTCCTGGGTTTAACCTATCTGATTGCAGGAAAAATCACTCCTGCTGATCCTCCGGGAGCTATTGTCAGCGCAGCGATCATTGCTTACATGATCCATTATATAATATTGCAACGGAACCAGGAATAGTAAAGCTTTTATATAATGCGGCAAAAGGTATAATAAGATGTACCTCATAGAAACATGCTGCACTATCCATGACAGCCATGTTCAGAAATATTCCGGAATTACCTTAAACGGTGATATTTTATACAAAACCAATGATCATGGGAAGCGCTAACAAGTACTTTTTATCCCGGTTGTACCAAAAATACGCCATCATTTTCTTTGTGGGGATAGTTGCTTTGATAATCATTCTCTTTTACATCTTTTACCGCCAGCCATGGGTTGAAGATCATTTGTTTACTCCATTGGTTGATTTTTATGCCCGTCTGTCAGGCAGTTTGCTTGCACTGTTAGGCTTTACCAACGATGTGAGCGCCGACATCATTTATTCAACCGCATTCTCGGTAAGTGTAAAAAAAGGATGCGACGCCGCCGAACCCATGGCTATTTTTATCGCCGGCATTGTTGCTTTCCCGGCAATGATCAGGCACAAACTATTTGGCCTTGGTACCGGACTGGCCATTCTTTTCCTGCTGAATATCATCCGCATTGTTTCCCTCTATATCACTGGCATTTATTATCCCGGGGTTTTTGAAGCCATGCATCTTGCTGTATGGCAGGTAGCCTTTATCCTGGTGGCTGTTTTGCTTTGGTTCATGTGGTTGCATTATGTTGTAAAAAAAGCTGTAACAAAATGATGATGTCCAGGAGAAAAATTATGGTTTCAGCTGCCATCTTCATTGTAGCATATACCTTGTTGCTGCTCCCGCATATCAACCTAAACAGGGTATATGCAGAATATTTTTGCAAGCTTGGTAACCGGCTGTATGAAACTACTCCGCAAGGTGGCTTTGTCAGGCTTTCTACCCAAACGGATCAGGGGAAGAATGATATCGCTCTTTTTATTTCCAGGTCTGACTGGATCACAGACGGGCAACTCATGGGTGTCACAACGAATAAGGCCAGCGACAGGATCGGGTATCTGATCACCGCCTTCTTCCTGGCACTAACCCTCGCTACTCCACTTAACTGGAAAAGAAAAATGTTTGCACTAGGTCTGGGTTTCATCCTGATGACTGCTTTTGTCATGCTCAAACTATATATCATCATCCTTCATTCCTACACCTTGGTTGACTGGTTAGGACTTTACCAGGAGGCTGCGGAAAAGGAAAGGATCCAGTTCTGGTATAACCAATTTGCCGCACCCGCTACGTATGGATATTCATTTGTTGTAATTGTCTGGCTGGCCGTGAGTATCGGACGAAAAGAATGGATGCTTCTGAATAATTATATGGCAACCAAAACCCCTGTTCACAATTAATCAGATTACTGTTTATTACCGGGTATTTCCCCGGATAAAGGATTTAATAAACCTGCATACGCATGAAAAAAGTAATCTCTTCCAGGGAACTCATGATAATCCTGATGATGGTAACGTCTTTGTTGTTGCATGGTGTCGTTATTGCTCATACACAGGATTCTGTACATGATCTCAGGATGTTCAGAGATGTGAAAACCTGGTATACCGGCTGGGATAATAATCCGGACAGCATCGAAGTCTATATGGATGATTCCTGGGATGAAAATGACAAAGATGCTATCAGGGTGGCTATGCAGCGGTGGAATGATGCAGGCTGCACGCCAAAATTCAAGGAGGTGTCTTCCTCTGATGATGCCCGGGTTACGGTTAAAAAAGGAACGTTGCCAATTAATGAAAAAGGAAAATGCACTACGACTCGTTGGGCAAGTAACAAAAAAATTATAAGTGCGGAAATTATAATAGCCGAGAACCACCATTCTGAGCCACACCCCCTGAGTCTGAAAGAAATCGTAACACATGAACTCGGCCATGCTTTGGGGCTTAAAGACACCGATGAAAGCACAAACCCCTCCGACGTAATGAAAGGTGCTGGCCCTACTAACGGCTCTGATGGTACGCTTTCCAAACACGACTCAACTGAGGTTAAGCAGGCTGCCGGCATGATCACCCTAACAGATGAAGAGCCAAAGGAAAAACTTTATGCATTTTTCCCCGATATGGCTATTGAACCGGGAGAACTCAGTATGCTGAATTTTGAATTGCCGGTTTTTGTATCTCCCGATCACGTTGTTACGGTTGAACCGTTAGAAGATGATGACTTATTTATTGATTTTATAAATGTAACAGACAACTTCCTTGAGGTAGCGATTTTTTCAGAACCTGATCACTGGTCGGGTACAATTATTCTTGATATCGTTATTGATGAGCCAATGGGAGACGGGTTTTCTTATTATGGGATTCATTATATCAATCAGTTCCCGACACCCAATATTGATTTTGAATGCCCTTTTAATATTATTGAACATGATGGTGAGTATATTGTAGAATGGATGGATCTTCACAATTATCCGTATCCGAATCCACTCAGGGCAAGCCTGGTTATCAACAATGAAATTATTTATACCATACGGCCAACAGGTGATTTTACTATCGACCTTCCCCCCGGAATGAATGAAATCGAACTCTTAGTAGATGATTACCAGGTAAATCATGCTTCATTTAGTATGATGTATGAAGTGCCCGAACCCCAGGAGTTGTCCATCACCTGTCCGCCGGATGTCGATACGGTTAATGATCCGGG
>JAWLDT010000046.1:0-21592 GCA_041686485.1 Bacteroidales bacterium
GATTACTTGCAAATAATTTACATATTTGATACATTTGTTTAATCCTTATAGGTATTATCAAAAAACAACGTATCATGATTCGCCCGCTTTTTCAGGTTTGCAGTGTCATTATCTGCATCCTGGCATTAAGTACGGTTACCCTGGCCAGGGATAACCCGTTGATGGTCCCCCTCCCGCCTGATGCCACACTTTATCCTTCCGGTGAATGTCCGAAGGAAAAAGGAATCCCCGAAAGTGGTTTTACACAGGCATTCTACACCCCGCATCCGGTTGAAGACGTTGTTGCATTTTATAGCGACCATGTTGGCGAGATGAACGTTCAGGATGAAGGATTGCATTATCGAGCCGGACTGATGGCAGTGGAAGTTAAATCATTCGGAGTTCTGAAGGTCTACGATTTTCCACGCGATCCGGGTGTGTCGGTAAAAGATATCCGGGCGCTCGCACCACGGAATTGTACCGGTAAATATTTGCGTCCTTTCAGGGAGATGTACCGGGCGCTGGATACCTATGAAAGACAAGATTACATGGAAGTGTGTAAGAAGTTCGGTTACCTTGAAAACGCATATTTTGGGTTGTCGGACCAGTCGGGAAATGATGGAAAATTAAGAACAAAAGATGAAGTTCTGCACAGGGAATATCAGAGAAGGCTGGATGCGGATGCTGCAAAAATGTTTACGGCAGAAGATATGATGGAAGAAGCACAGCGCCTGATAGCGGAGGGCAAAATGGATGAAGCCGCCGCCTTGATGGAGGAAATGGCCACTATGCAACAGTTGGCCATTCAGCAAGAGATGACCAGGGTGCAGGAGATGGAGAAAAAAACGGTAGATGACCGCTGGGACGAATGGCTGGTGTTTTTAAACGAACTTGAAAAACTGGCCTTCCCGACAGTTGTCTATATCGATTATCACCCTTCCCACTGGCCCGATGATGAATGGCTACAGGAGAATATTGACTGGTAGACTGAGCCTTATGCCATCTTTCATATAACTGAACATGATCGTATTAAATATCAGCTTATTATTTTACTATTATCTGAATAAATCGAATGGCAATTAGATTATGTGGTGACTATCTTTTCATTATCCACCAATTAGCACGAAATCTTTCACAAATTAGCTCAAATTAGCATTGCGCATTTCAGAGAGAGGGTTGTTTTAAAAATTTGTGAAAATTTGCGTCTGCATTTGAGAAATCTGTGGATAAACCTATGGATCACAAATAATTGATTTCTAAATAGTAACGCAACTAAAAACCCATAAAAACAATATCGTGTCTGTGATATGTTTATGACAGTAGAGTAAGTTGTTACAGGTTAAAACGTATAACCGATCGTAAACATGCTGCTTCTGTCAAAGACTTCCGTTTCCTGGTCCCATGAAATGTCGGTCAGGCCGCGTCGCCATGTCCAGGTTACATGCAACATCATAAAATCGGCGCCCACTCCGGCGCTGACCCCCCATTCTTCACCGGGGTGTACACCGTCAAAATCCAGGTCACGGTCACCAGCATTGCCTGCGATATTGTGACGATAGTAACCACCGGCAAAGGGATACAATCTGAACATTCCGTTTCTTTCTTCAATAAGATTAAAATGAACATGAAGGGGAAGGGTGATGGCATGTTTGCGATAACGACCCTCCTGTGCTTCACTACCATGATAGCCATAGAGTAGTTCAGGTTGTAAGGATAACCTGCGGCCTATGTGAACCTGCATAAAAATACCCGCTTGAAAAGCGCTGACAGGGTTTGCCCTGAAAAATGCATCTTTGTAATGATGATGGGAACTACCAAAACCCGCTGCCACGCCAAAATCGAATCGTGGTGCATAAGGTCGCTGCAGTCGTACAAACCGGCGGGAAGGGGTAAGCTCAGGTTGGGCAGATATTTCACTGACCAGGCTTTGTAAATACCTGGTTATGTTAGCCATGCCATCGTAATCAAGCAGGTCCCAGGTGTCTTCCGGTTTGTGGTAGGGCGACTCCGTTCCGGTAAAAACATGTATGGAAGGGATGCCGGTCTCTCCGAATGGCCAGGTGTCTGTCCGCGGGGGAATATCTCCCGATGTATTGCTGATGCTTATGGATGTTGCTTCAGCTACTCGCCCGGCCAGCGCAATGCCACCATCCAATGTGCCAATCCCCCACATATCGACGCCGCTATTGGCGTCATACATGCCGACCATATCAATGCTAAACATCACCCGGATGGCTTCCTTATCAACCTTTGTGTGGTTGTTAATGAATTTCTCTGCACCCAGCAAGCCGCTTTCTTCAGCGTCGAAGGCAACAAATATGATACTGCGTTCGAGGGCTTCCGGGTGCTCGCCAAAATAGCGGGCCAGCTCAATCATGGTCGCCGTGCCGGAAGCATTATCATCTGCACCCGGGTAAATCACCTTCTCATCATTCTCATAAGTATAACCAAGATGATCATAATGAGCCCCGATCAGGATGTATTCATCCTGCATGGCCGGGTTACTGCCTTTCAGGTAGCCAACCACATTGGTCCCGGGTACCCTGGCTAACCCGATCCGAAGATCCAGATGATGCAAAAAGCCATCTTCGAAAGCTTCCAGGCCGGCTTCCCTGAACTGCTCCGCTATGTAATTCTTTGCACGAATTTTGCCCTCGGTGCCCAGGCCGCGACCTTCCATGGAGTCAGTTGACAGGATGGCAACATGGTCATGCAGGCGGGTAGCCAGTGGCGTGTCAACGTTTGAGCGGGCCTGCAAAGAGCATGGAATCAGAAGAACAGAAAGGGTGAGGAGGAAAAACAGGTTTCGCATGACGAAGTTGAGATTAGAAGTTGATATTACTTGTTGGTAAAAAACGGTTTTTAGTATCCTGATGTTTTGGTTTTAGCAAAAGCGGCCTGAAACAATTGGCCGAAGCAGACAGCTCAGCACAAAGACGATCAAAAGGGGAGAAGTCCGGGGTTTTAGAAAGCAATGATATTTTCTTCCAGCTCATTCAACACACGCATTGATTTTTCGGAAAATATGGGTGTTTCATCCGCCTTCAGCCGGGCGGTTTCATTGTAAAGTCTGAAAAAAGCAAAAGGATTGCCTATCCTGGTTTTAACAGCCTTTTCCCCTTTTTCTGCAATAATGGTATTGGCCATGTAAAATCCAACCGGATGGCCGCTCATGGGTAGTTTTTCTTTTAAATCTGCTCCTGCTGCATGGATTTCCCCGGGAGACCAGTTAATACCGGAAAGCGTTTCATCCATTTCCCGGATATAATCGGGTGCCTGCTCCACCATAGTTTTCCATGGCCCGGAAAAGGGATACATAGGACTTGAGTTATCTGAAAACAGCTTTCTTTTATCAATCTGGTCTGCTACGCCTTCAGCATGTATTTGATCCAAAACCCACAAAATATCCCGGAATGCTTCATCAATATCATCCCTGTTAAAAGCCAGCATTTGGTTCCTGTAATAATGATGCAGTTCATGACCAATCAATAAGGGTAGCTTATCTCCCAGCTCCATGGCAAACAGGATATCAATGACCACAGGGTCATAACCACGTGCGTCATTGGCAAAAATTACAAACGAAACGGGTATATAATCCTCAACCGCCATTTTTGGCAGATAATTCTTTGCTTTACGGGCCGATTTTTCCAAAATCCTGTCTGAATGCGCCTGCAGGCTGTCCATGTATGCGATGATCTTTTCCCTGTTTTGTTGTGCACGCAGGTAGTGTTGCATATGCCGGGCATAAAAAGGGCGCTCTTTTTCCTGTTCCAGGGCTTCCTCCAGTTCGCTTCTTTTGGAGGGCATAAAAACCAAACTGAATTTTTCCCTGAAGAATTGACTGGTAAATTCACTTTCGGTCAATACCTCATAACCGGGCGTGGCAAATAAGGAATCCCATGCAGCGGGAGATGGCTCTGTATCTTCTTCCAGGGTGCTGCTAATACGCAGGAATCCCTCAACGCCAGAAAAATCAAGGCTGTCAGCCGGGTCATGCTCCTGATGACAGGCATATGAAACCAGCAAACAAACGATCATAATCAGCATTCTTGACATGTGTATGTTTTTTCGCAATATATGCATTATTTCAAAAAACCTGAAAACAGTATCCGAAATATTTTTCGTATAATCAAAGCCATCACAGAATGATAATCTTCATCTTTCAAAAATAAATTAATACAGATACACTACTTTTGTGTCAAAATAAAGGTTACATTTGTAACTATTATGTTTGACAGAAGATCATCGATTATTATTCTTATATAATGTTTGTAAAAGACACAAAAACGTATGACACGTATTGCTGTTGTTGACTATCCTGAGGCGGATGGCCGGTTAAAAGAAATCTATGACGGTATATTGGATCAGCGTGGCAAGCTTGCGGCCGTTCACACCATTCAAAGTTTGCGGCCTGAAAGTATCAAACAGCATATGGACCTCTATATGGGGGTTATGTTCAGTCGTTCTGAGCTCAGCAGGGCTGAAAGGGAGATGATGGCCGTTGTGGTTTCCGTAGCCAATGGATGCGAATACTGTCAGACGCACCATGCAGAAGCGTTGAATCATTACTGGAAAAACGATGATAAGATACATTTGCTTAAGCAGTATGCTGCAGACGAATTTCTGACCCATCGTGAAAAGGTTTTATGCGATTATGCCAGAAGCCTTACCCTGGAACCGTCGCTGCATGAAAACGCAGATCACACCAAAGCTTTGAGGGATGTTGGTCTGGGCGATCAGGGCATTCTGGATGCAACCCTGGTGGTGGCCTATTTCAATTTTGTGAACCGTATTGTGCTGTCAATGGGGCTCCAGGTGGAAGATGATGGTGGCAGGGGTTATACCTATTAACCACTTGTTCCGGCAGATAAAAACTGAAAACCATCATATCCTAAACAGCGTAAAGTATATCGGTGTAGATTCATATAATAAATACCATTCGAATTATATATATTTGCTGCAACCTGTAATCTGGGTGATTATCGGCTTTTCAATCGCCGTTTTTTCTATCGGGTTAAGGTATTGGTTGCAGGACCTGCACATCATGATGAGATGGTGGAAATGGCTGCTTCTTCTGCTTTGGCTTGTAATAGCGGCGGCGGGCGTAGCTGCGGCTTTTACCCTCATGGGCGAAGGCGAATGGAATGCCGGTAAACGATTATTGCTTTTTATGGGAGCGCTGCTGCTGATTACGGGTACCATACTTTGGAAAATCTTAAAAATGAAATGATGCAGAAAAAATTTTTTCTCCTGGTAATCGTATTGTTTGGTCTGTTTACGGTGTTGCTTTTTGCCAGGGCGGTAAACAAAGATCCTGTTGAATCCAGGTATATCCAAAAAGCTGAAGAAGAGCTGGTTGACCAAAATTACAAGGTTGAGCATGAACAGGAAGCCAAATGGCTGCTTAAGAACAAGGCGAATCAACCGGAAGGTTTCGCTTATCTGGGGAAAGCGCAGGGATATGCTGATAAGATTATCATTTTGGTAATAACCGATCTGAAGAGACAGATTCAGGATATTAGTGTTATTAAACATACTGAGACCCCTTCTTATTTTCAAAGACTTGTTGATAACCGGTTTTTTGACCAGTTTATCGGCAAGGATCCCGCAAATATTGGCGAACAGGATGACATCGATAACGTCAGCGGTGCTACCATCACATGCGAGGCGATACTGCAAGCCATTGAAAATGCCTACAGGCGGGGAGAAGGAAACTCAGATTAGTACGGAACGCAATATCATTTTTCCAGGTTATCTTGCATCTTACGTATTGTTTGTAAGAAAGACGAGTACGCTTCTTCTGAAATATGTTTCCGGGCCTGATGAATGGTTCGCTCCGCCAAAGGCTTCAGGTTTTTGAACATCTCCCGGCCGTTATTGGTCAGTTCGATAATATTGTACCGACGATCCGCGCTATCTTGTCTGCGGGTTAAAAGCCCTTTTCGCTCAAGCCTGTCAAGCAAACGCTTAGCGTATACCTTTTCAACACCCAGGAAGCCGGCAATCTCTTTTTGGCTGGCTTGTTGATTTGAAGACAAATAGGACAGGGTGCTCCATTCGTGTATGTTTATATTGAACCCCTGGTCTTTCATTTCGGCATGCAGGTATCGCCCGAAAGATCTTGACAAATCCTGCAGCAGTTTTCCGGGTGAGTCAGTAAAGCGATAAGCCATTGTTCAGTTCGGGTTTCAACGTATGCGAAATGTTGTTTTCAGACCGGGAAAAAATAGATGCCAGCCTTTTCAAACCAAAGGTAACATATCTTTTACATTTGGTGTATGTGTCCATAAGGCCATTTTTGTATTGCCGGACATTCGGTCAGAAAAGTTGAATGTCTGCTCCGTAGAGGATTGCCATGGCAATACCTCCGGTCATCAGCCCCATAATGATCACGGGGATGATATTTTTTTTCAGAAGTTCTCCTTCGGCACCGACAAGGCCCACGGTGGCACAGGCTGCGATGATGTTGTGCACGCCAATCATGTTCCCTATGCCACCGCCCATATTCTGGAGGCTTACGACAATGATGCGTGAAATGCCGGTTTGCTCAGCCACGGCATACTGAAACAGGGAGAACAACATGTTTGAGACGGCATTGGAGCCGGCCATGAACGTTCCCAGTGCACCAACAAAAGGGCTTACCATGGGCCAGCCTGCGCCTGTCTGACCGGCAATAAACTGAGCCATGGCCAGTGGCATACTGATCAGGTCGTCGGGATTGTTGCCGGATTGCATCATCAGGCGGATCATGGGTACGGCAAAGAAGAGGGCAATGGCCGGGCCACGAACCCGTTGCAGGGATTCTGCCCAGGCAATCCGGACCTGTTTTATATTCATCCCGAACAGCAAAATGCTTACCAATGCTATAAACATGAATGGAAAAATTCCCGGATTAAATAAAGGTTCCCATTCGGTAACGACCTGGGTGCCGAGGAGGTTTTCTGCGCTCAGGCTGACGGATGTAAGCCATTGTTGAAATGGCAGGAAGCGAACCCTGGTGGCAATAAGCAGCAGACCGATCAATGCATAGGGAAGCCAGGCTTTTGGAAGGGAAATCCTTTTTGGCTTTGTGTCAGCCTCAACGCGTATGGCGCCCATCCAGCTTGATTTCCAGGTGCTGCGATCAGGAAAATCCCATTTCTCTTTTGGAACCAGAAAACCCGCTTTTGTTGCCGGTATCAGGATCAACATGCCGGCTAACCCCCCTATGATGCTCGGAAACTCCGGACCCAGAAAACGTGCAACCAATACGTAAGGAATCACAAAGCTCAGTCCGGCAAACAGTGCATAAGGCCAAATGGCCAGGCCTTGCCGAACGCTTTTCTTCGCCCCGAAAAAACGGGTCAGCATTGCTGACATGATCAGCGGTACAAACACCCCGGGAATCAGGTGCAGCAGGGCGGTCCATGTCCCGGTCTGCTGAATGAAGGTCTCATAGGTCATGCCTGCTTCAGCGATACTGTTCTGGATCTCCGGCAGGTTTAAAGAGCTTCCAACGCCAATAAGGGTGGGTGTTCCAACGGCTCCGAATGACACAGAGGTGGTGTTGGCAATGAGGGCAACCATAACCGCTGCCAGGGCCGGAAACCCCAGGGAGAGCAGCAGGGGAGCAGCCAGTGCTGCAGGAGTGCCAAAGCCTGCGGCACCCTCAATAAAACTGCCGAACAGCCAGGCTACGATGATAGCCTGAATGCGTTTGTCAGGCGAAATGCTGGTAAAACCCCTGTTGATCACGGCAATGGCCCCGCTTTCCCGCAAGGTGAACAAAACGGCCAGGGCACCGAGGACGATGAACAGAATGTTTATTGCAATCACCAGCCCATTCGCGATCGAAGCCGCTACCCAGTTCACCGGCATCTCCCAGACAAACAGGGAGAACGCCAGGGTGATAATAAATGATACCGGCATGGCTCGCGTGGCAGGCCATCGAAACCCAACCATCAGAATAAATATGGTAAGAATGGGTATAAATGCCAGGAATGCCAGTAATCCGTCAGACATAATAACAATTCATCGGGTTTAACGTCATATTTATTACATGATAATTTAAACAATACGTAATTCGGTTTTGTTTGTTCAAACAGATAACATAAATTTACCATGTATGGCAAGAATTGCTTTTTTTTCCACGAAACCTCATGACCGCCAATTCTTTGAGAACCAAAGCGGCAATCATCAGTTTGAATTTTTTGAAACCCGTTTGAAATCCAATACGGTTCAGCTGGCCAAGGGTTTTGACGGGGTCTGTGTGTTTGTGAACGACCGGGTTAATGCCGATGTGTTAAAAAGTTTGTCCGAAATAAACGTAAGGCTTGTTGCTTTGCGATGTGCCGGCTTTAACAATGTTGATCTGGAAGCGGCTGAGAAGTACCAGGTTCGTGTTATGCGGGTTCCTGCCTACTCACCCGAAGCCGTTGCCGAACATGCCATAGCGCTGATCATGACCATGGCACGAAAAACCCACAAGGCCTATGTCAGGGTAAGAGAGGGCAATTTTTCCCTGGAAAGGCTCACCGGCTTTAACATCAATGGCAAGACCATCGGGGTGATTGGTACCGGGAAGATTGGCCAGGCATTCATACGGATTGTGCATGGTTTTGGCGCAAAAGTGATTGCCTATGATAAATATTCCAATGATGAGATGAAAAAGCTTGGAGTGAATTATCTGGACTTTGAGGACGTGCTCTCCCAAAGTGATATTCTCAGTTTGCACTGTCCGCTGACTCCGGAAACGCATCATCTGATCAATGCCGATACACTGAAAACCATGAAGCAGGGTGCCATGCTGGTCAACACCAGCCGCGGCAAACTGGTTGATACCGCCTCGGTGATCGAATCCCTTAAAGAAGACCACCTGGGGTCGCTGGCAATTGATGTTTATGAACAGGAAGAAAAACTGTTTTTCCGCGATTTGTCGGAGCTGATCATCCGGGATGACCAGATTGCCAGACTCATGCTGTTCCCCAATGTGCTCATCACCTCCCACCAGGGTTTTTTTACCAAAGAAAGCCTGGAAGAGATCACGCGTATTACCCTGCAAAACATTGAAGATTATGAGGCTGGCAGGGAGAGCGAAAACGAAGTGAGCTGTAAGCTGCTGAAGGATTGTAAATAAATTTAGCAACAAAACCCACAGCCTGTTCTTTATTTTCCTTTTCTGCATTATGAACAGAATATGCTGTTGAATTGCATTCCTATGCTGTCTATGAGTAAAAGTTTCATTAGGTTTATGTATTAATCACGTTATGTGTTACTCGGTTGCTTTTCTGGAAAAGAAGCTAAACAAGCTGGCGGAGCGTTACCGGCAGGTTCTTCCGCCGGCGTGGCACGAACAGTTGTCGGATGAGCAGCTAACCGGTGAACTGCCGTCATACTATTTCGTGAGTGGCTTTTCGCATCCGGCATTGCCCGTCGTTTCGGCTGAAGGCATTGCCTTCTCCCAGTGGGGACTTATACCGCATTGGGTTAAAGATGATCAGACGGCCGGAAAGTTGCGCAAGGGTACCCTCAATGCTGTTGGCGAGACGGTTTTTGAAAAGCCTTCCTTTCGGAAAAGCATTCGCACCCGCCGTGGCCTGCTTGGCATCAATGGATTTTTTGAATGGCGGGCCTTTCAGAACAAAAAGTATCCTTACTTCATCTATCCGGCGAACGGGGAGCTCTTTTCGCTGGGCTGTCTTTACGACCGTTGGACGGATACATCAACCGGGGAGATCCTGCATACCTTTAGCATTATAACGACAGAGGCCAATCCCATCATGTCTCAGATTCACAATAAGAAAAAGCGAATGCCGCTGATTCTCCATCCGGAAGATAGTAAAAACTGGGTAGATCCGGCTACTTCCCTCCAGACTGTTGCCGGGTTGATCCGGCCGTTCGACCAGTCGCATATGCAGGCCCATCCTGTCTCGCGCAAACTGAATTATACCCGTGAGGAGCGCAACACGCCGGAAGCTGTTCAGCGTGTTTCTTATGCGGAGTTGCCCGATTTAATATCATAACCCTTCTGATTCCTGCATGGGGTCAAATACATAAAAACTACTGGTTATCGACTGGTCGCCGCTGGCCATCATGTGTGGCGGTCTCTCCTGATAGGGAATAAAATCGGGGATGCCGCTGTCGTCATGGACATTCAGGTGAAGGTTAATGGCACGTCCGGGCGTGGTATAGAATTTTAGCCGGATGCCTTCTTCGGGCGGGGCGTAGTAGGCAAACCGGTACCAGTCCTCGTTCCGGTAGGTCTGTAGCTTTTGCTTCTCAAGATGGCCTACCTGGACAGCCAATTCCTGTTCGTCATTCTGAATAAAGAACGTCATCCGCGAAGACTGTCGTTCCGGTTTTACATGCAGCTGCAGCATCCGTTCTCCATAGGCTATGCTGTCGGCCAGCACTTCTATGGTGGGGGCAGACAGATTGCGGGCACTGCTTTGTGCAGCCGGCACGCTCCTGTCGTGAAGCGGGATAAACCATTCGAGCGGAATGTTGTCCGGATTGTCGGTTAAAAACTGCTTTGTCCATGCATCAGGCTCCGTTGCCAGACTTAGCCAGTAGGAAGCCTCTCTGTCGACATCCGTGGCGTAGATGATATGGTTTTGTTTGCGATGACGTTCGTCGTAGTCAAGGTTGGTGGTGTTTATCCAAACAAGAAAGAGGCCGGCAAGGAAAACGACTCCCGGGATTAGCCAGGGCTTGTTGCGGGAAATCAGGTAGAGGTGGGGGATAAGCAGCGCTGTCATAAGTCCAGCTATGGTCATGGTGATGCCGGCCTGCTCCAGACCCATCGACAGCTGGAACAGTTTCATCAAATGGGGAAACCAGATCAGTACCGGGATTGCAAAAATTAGTAACAATATCCAGAATAACGGCCGGTCGAATGCCGCAGGTTTGCGTAAAACAGAGATACATAGCGGCACCAGGCTGAACAGCAGGGGCCATGTAAACAGGTAACTTACGCCCGGAAGAGAAAAACCGGTGGCTACCATCAGGATAGTCCACAGGGCGATGGCTCCGGCGGGCAATTCCCAGATATAAGCGGGCTTACGGTGGGCAAACCACAGCCAGGCAGTTGCCGCAATGCTGATGATGAAGGTCAGGAACGATAGTCCACCGGCAAACCATTGCAGTACCAGTACCATGATCAACAACAAGAGTATCTGCCAGAGTCGTACGCCTTTTATCAGGATATGAAAATAGAATGCCGACAGGGCGACTGCCAGCAGGGAAAAGCCAATGAGGATACCCTGTTGATGATATTCGATCAGCCGGTAGCTTTCGCCGGGATAGACCGCTGCGATGATGTGTTGAAGAGCATCAAATACCGCAAAAAGCGTCCCCAGGTAGATGACAACAGCCAGGAAGCCGAACAGCAGTCTGAGGGGTCTGATCCGCTCACGGTAGATACCTGCGGCGATGATCACGCCGGCGATCAGCATGATCAATATGGTAATTGCCGGCACGCGGCTGAAGGGATAGGAGGCAAAGCCGTATCTGACGGTGTTAAAATAGACCGCATTGTCGGTTCCCTGTGGGGTGAAAGCCGTATTTCCGAGATGCAGGGCCAGCGCGGCGGCATGCGAGCCGTGATGCTGTATTGACCGAAGATCCGTGTGTTCGATGTTGTCGCCGCCGGTATGGTAGTCAAAACTGTTGCCGATATACGCAAAGTTTAATCCCTGGTAGCCTTTCTGTTTAAATATGTCATAGTCGGTGGCATTCGGCATGCGTTTGTAAATTTCAACGCTTATCGACTGGCCGGCAGGGTAGGGTACCGCCCGGGCAAATTCTTTGATAATCTCCAGGTTGTTTTCCCCCGTTTCAAATAATAGGCTTTGGCCGGTTGTTCCCATGGCTTCCAGATTCACCACCAGGTCAACCTCTTCAGCCCAGGGATGTTCCTTCATAAATGCCTGGGCGCCCAGCAGACCTACCTCCTCGCCATCCGGGAAAAAGAAGATCAGGTCGTTCTCTAGTGGCGGGTGGTGCTGCAACATGCGGATAAGCTCCAGCATGGTGACCACGGCAGCGCCGTTATCCGACGCTCCCGGCGCATCACGTACGGTGTCGTAATGACCCATAAACAAGATCGTTTGTCCATTTCCTTGTCCGGGGAGCCTGGCAAGGATGTTCTCCAGGGAGGCTGCCCGCTGTGCATAGTATAGCTCGGTTTGATGGAGCTCCGGCTCAAGATCCATGACTTCCAGCAAGTCTGTTATGTAGTCCCGTACCGCTTGATTGGCAGGTGTTCCGATGGGGTTTGGTTCAGCGGCAATGTTCGGCAGGTGGCGTGCGGCCCGCTCGGCTGAAAAAAGGCTGTCGGGCGCATCAGCCGGGATAACCTTCGGTGGATGGCTCAGCCGGATACCAAAAAATACAATGAAAAGGATCCCAAGGGTTATGAGCAGTGCTTCCTTTTTCGGAATCAGGATACCGGTAAGTTTGTTTCGCATCTGTTTATATTTGCGTTACTATTAGTAATTCAATGTTTTGTAGCTCTATAGCTTTATCCAGGAAGAAGGTAGAAGTTATCAATTAGAAGTTAGAAGTTAGATAGGTTAAACAACAAAAACTTAACGTACCGGTTGATAGCCTTCCACAATACCGTTTTTGGAAAGTACGATTTGCCAGAGCTGGTTTTTCCTGGCGCGGAAGGAACCGGCACAGGAGAGCAGGTAATATTTCCACATCCGGTAGAACCGGTCATCGTAAACAGCTTTCAGCTCTTCCCACGACTGTTCAAAATTCTGATGCCAGGCCATCAGTGTCTTATCGTAATCTGTTCCAAAGTTGTGCCAGTCTTCCATTACAAACACATTTTCGATGGAATTGCCGAGTTGTTTAATGGAGGGCAGCATGCCAACCGGGAAGATGTATTTGTTGATCCAGGGATCGGCCGTGACCGAGGAGCTGTTACCGCCAATCGTCTGCAGCAGGAAGATTCCGTCTTCGTGCAGCATCCGGCGGATGGTTTGCATATACAGGGCATAATTTTTATACCCGACGTGTTCGATCATACCCACGGATACAGCCCGGTCGAACAGGGTGTCTTTGCCCAGCAACTTGTCGGTATCCAGCGTGCGGTAATCCTGCAGCAGGATCTTTACATTCAGTCCCTTACAGAGCTGATTCCCCATTTCGACCTGTTCTTTGGAAACGGTGATGCCAATCACGTCGGCGTCATACTTTTCGGCTGCGTATTTACAGAAGCTACCCCAGCCACAGCCGATGTCCAGCACTTTCATGCCGGGTTTCAGTCCCAGTTTGCGGCAAATCAAATCCAGCTTTGCTTCCTGGGCCTCGTCCAGGTTACCGGCATCTTTCCAGTAGCCACCGGAATATACCATTCGCTTATCCAACATGTGTTCGAAGAGCAGGTTTCCGATGTCATAATGTTTTTCTCCGATTTCAAAGGCTTTCGACTTCCTGCCGGCATTTAACAGTTTGGCTTTCAGGATGTGCGGTAGCAGCTTCCGGGCATTTACCTTTTCATCCAGGGCGGCGCGCAGCACTTTGTAGAAAAACAGATCAAGTCGCCGGGCATCCCACCAGCCGTCCATATATGCCTCTCCAAGGCCGAGGGATCCCCGCCGGAGGACTTCCCTGTACAGTCTGGTGTTATGTACCTGGATATCAGCCTCACCCTCACCATTGATCGTGATGCCGGCAACGTCCAACAAGTCCTGAAAAAGTTGTTTGGTGCGTTGCATATGGTTATGTTTTGGGATACAACAATAGCAATTCCTTCACCCGAAAGGTACAAAAATTCCCTGATAAACATAGCCCTACTCTCTATGTTTATGCTCCATTTTTCAAAAATAAAGCGTAATAGTTCGGATGAAATAGATTGCAGAAAGGATTCTGAAAGTGACTAATATTTCTTACTAAATATTTTATGATAATAGTTTGAATACACTGTAGCTGCGGGATTGTGACCTGTAATCCTGTCCTTTACGATAAAGGTTGTTACCGGTGCCTCCGAATAGTTGGTAAATAGGATATCGTGTCCTATACAAAGGCCAACGATTATGTTCAAATCGGTTTGTATGTCGTTCAGTACCATTGCCTGCCCTATGGGATTGCATATGGTTTCATATCGTTTGCAATCAATTTGTGTCAGGTCAAATTCTTTTTTATCGATTCCGGAAAATTTGCAGCATATGGAGTGAACGGTGAATTTTCTGCCTAGTATTTCTGCCAGAGATCTTGCTTCGTTTGTCAGTCCGATACAGTGACCAATCCCGATTTTGGTATAGCCCATTTGTTCAGCGAAATTGATAATCTCTTCCAGCCTTGTCCATTCCATGTAGTGGTCACCTTCGATTCGCGCAGCCACTTCTAAAATCGTTCTGTTGCCTGTTTTCGTGTATTCATTTTTTGACGGATTCACATAAGGGGTAAAGTCCTGACCTCTTTTACATTTCCGTCCTTCTACACTGCTGCATACGACACAACCGGCACAATTTGTCATGATACCATAATTTTAGATTATAATGAAATGGATCTATCTGTCCTTTTGTTTCAGATTATGCAAGTATACAATTTTATAATGAATATCTGGATGCAGGTGAGCAATTCGTGTCTTATTATCAGCGTATTACATCTCTGAATCACGCAACCAGGCATTGTGTCAAACCGGAAACTGTAAAAGATTCAAGACTTGTTGCAGTTTATATTGAAGAGCCATAAAAACTTCTGGCAGGCAAAACCAGGTTGATAGATGGCTTTGGTAACAAGCACATAAATAAAATAGTTTACCAGCTGTGGATTATTATACCAATTTTGCTATTTTTGATATGGATATATTCATCAAAGACATGATTCAATGAAAGATACACGCTTACTATTTGCCTTGTTGTCTATCCTGTTGTTATCATCCTGTTCCACGGTTCCCTTAACAGGCCGGCGTCAGGTGAGGATGCTTCCCGATGGCATATTAAACGATATGGCTGTCACCAACTACCAGGCATTTATGTCCGAGCATGAGGTTGTTTCATCCTCCGATCCCCGGGCGGGCATGGTAGAGCAAACAGGAGAGAGGATATCAGATGCTGTCGTGGAATACCTTCATGAAACCGGACAGGCTGAACGTGTGCAGGAATATGACTGGCAGTTTCGGCTTGTAGAGAGCGATCAGGTGAATGCCTGGGCCATGCCGGGCGGGAAGGTGGCTATTTATACCGGTATTCTTGATCTGACACAGGATGAGAACGGCCTTGCTGTGGTGATGGCCCACGAAATTGCTCATGCCGTAGCCCGGCATGGCAACGAACGGATGAGTCAGCAGCTGCTGATGACGGCAGGAGCCATTGGTCTGGAGGTGGCATTGCGTGATAAACCGCAACAAACCAGGGATATATTTCATCTGGCTTACGGGGCTGGTGGTACAATTGGAACCCTTGCCTACAGCCGTCAGCACGAATACGAAGCTGATGCCCTCGGAATGATCTTTATGGCCATGGCCGGGTATGATCCTTCGCATTCCATTGCGTTCTGGGAAAGGATGCTCCAGCGATCAGGTGGTTCGGAAGTTCCTGAATTTTTAAGCACCCATCCCACCAACGCGTCCAGAATCGAAGCCGCCCGCGATTACCTGCCCGAAGCATTGGAGTACTATAATCCGTGACGTTCCGGAAGGTATGTAAAATTGTCTTGGCATGGTTGCATCCTTCCCGTGGATCATGATGTGGTATTGTATTTGGAATCAGATAATTCTATCTGAATCCTAATCACGGTTCGGAGCATGACTATCATATAGGTGGAATTTGACTTGTTCTATTTTTACTTTTATCTGGCATCAGTACACATATCGGATTTTTTGTTATTTTTACAATACAGTTTTTATGCTAAAATAGCAAAAAGGAAGGTTTTAAAAAGTATTTTCCTGTTTTGATTTTATTTTAAGAATTACCATGTTTTATATGGGATTTTTTTACAATACTGGTTTCCTGGTTTATGTGCTTGTTTCGTTAACCGCTGTAGCATACCTGGTTTATTCAAAACAATCATTGAAAAAAACCAACAGAAAATATCTTGACGAACTCAAAAAACAACAGATCCAGTTTGAAAACGCAGAGAAGGGATTTTCTCAACAGGAATTGCTGGCGAAAAATTTTCAGAGGGATCTATGGGAACATCAAAAAAGCCTGATTTCTGTTTCTTTGTCTCTTGAGAAACTTAATTCCTTTCTGGTTGACATTCTCAAGCGTGTTCAATACATCAATCTCCATACAAATGATGAAGGTATCCGCAAAGAGCTATGTGAGATTATCTCTTCGATTAATTTGCGTGCCAAAGAAAATACGCCCATTCATTTTGAACATTTGTATGCCAGTGCCAATGGTGCCTTCATCAGAAGCTTACGAGATGCCCATCCCGGTTTGACTCCCCAGGAAAACCGGCTCTGTGTTTTTCTTCACATGAACCTCTCTACCAAGGAAATTGCAGACATCACCATGCAAAACTGCAAAGCCATTGAAATGGCCCGTCACAGGCTGCGAAAGAAACTGGGGCTTAAGCGCTGCGACAATTTGAATACCTATCTTGCAAGTTTTTCTGATTAAGCTTTATTAAGCATATATGCTTATATCTGGGACAAAACAGGACGATGCAGGAAGCTCGAAGCTGGCAGCCCCACCAGCTTATTTGTCCAAATATATTGTAATTCACTGATAAACATGCATTTATAAGCTTATGTAAAGTTTTTGTAGGGTTTTTATTCCTCTGCTGGGTTTCGCATGATACATCTAATATTATACATTTGTTTTGTTAATGAATGTTAAGTGAAACCAATAATCGGCTCCATACATGACAAATAACAAATATGATGATGCCCGCCGGGATACCAAAGATGGCATTGACAAGTCCATTAAGGAGTTGGTTACATCGTTGAGACAGCAAAACAAGCTGCTTGCCGAATATTATCAAAAGCTGGAAAAGCATCAGTCAAAAACCACCAAAAAGGATTGAGCAAAAGGTGCGGATGAAGCGCTTTTTATGCGCATTCCATCAAATCCATTGACCAAAACAAACAACCAGATACAATGAAACATTTTTTACCCTCCATTACACATAATGCCATTGGAAGTAATCAAAGCCTTATTGTGGCCTTGTTAGCCCTGTTTGTCATCATTCCTTCAACGCTGGAAGCCCAGAACTGTTCGGTGAATGCGGGTATAACCCAGACCGTATGCGCCGATGAGCCCATTTTCTTACAGGGAAATGCCACGGGTGTTTACCCGGATGGCGGCAGTTCAGCCACCTGGTCGCAGGTAGGCGGCCCCATGGTGACCATCGTATCCCCTACTTTTTTAAATACCGAAATTACTAATGTGGTACCCGGAAATACATATACGTTCAGGCTGTCTGACCGGTGCGGTGACGGAACCCTTGTTTTTCAGGATGTGGAGGTCATCGTACAGGATGTCACACAAGCAGATGCCGGCGATGATTTTGACCCGGCTTGTCCCGGTGATGGCGTGATAACCATGGACGCCAATGCGCCTGATACAGGTGCCGGTGAAAGCGGACAATGGACCGTAGTATCCGGCAGCGGAGTAACATTTGATGATAACACATCGCCAACAACCTCAATCGATTTTGCAGAAAACGCTTGCGGTGAAGCCACATTGCGATGGACCATCACCAGTGCTGAAGGCTGCGCCTCATATGATGATGTGGTGGTGATCAATAAAGGCGGAGAAACTTCCGTAAGTGCTGGTGACAATCAGGTACTGGATGATTGCTATTCCACCACACAGAGCACTAACCTGGAAGGAAGCTTCGGGGGCTGTGGCATTGACGGACAGATTGGTACCTGGAGCTATGTGTCGGGGCCCAATCTGCCCAATATTGCCGATGAGAATAATAATACAACATCCGTTAGCGGCCTGGTGGAAGGCACCTACACTTTCCGCTGGACGGTGGTTGGAGATTGCGCAGATGGAACGGATGAGGTGGAAATTACAGTACCGCCACCCGCCGGGGAGGTCACCGATGCCAACGCCGGGGAAGACATTGAGATTTGTGACCCTTTGATCACTGAAGTGGTGCTGGAAGGGAATTCTCCGGAGTTTAGTGGCGAAACGGTAAGCTGGACGTTAACAAGTAGCCACGTTACTAACCCAACAATAGAGAGCCCCAATTCACCTGTAACAGTTATATCAGACCTTGACCCGGATGAATCCTACACTTTTCTATATACTATTCGTAATGACGCTACTGGTTGTGAAACTACTTCTTCCATTAACGTCAGTTATCTTGATGAGACCCCATTTTTGACTATTACAAGTCCCGACCCTTTGCTTCTTGGCTGCAACGAAACCACGGCAACCATTGAGCTTAATTCTGGTGGTTCGGGATCTAACCAGTATCGTATTGTTAGCGGTCCGGAGACAGAGGACCTGGAGTTCCCAACTGGCTGGAGTGGTGCAGACGATAGTCAACCAACGGTATCAGGTCTAACCAGCATTGGCACCTACAACATTCAGTTCAGAAGGGTTACCGCCGAGGGACTTACTTGTGAAACAACACTGCAGGAGATCTCCGTGGTGACCTCTTTCAGTCCAACTCAGGCGAATGCTGGTACTCCGCAGATCCTTGACTGTTTTGTCACAGAAACCACCCTGGCCGGCAATGCCCCTGTTGTAGGTGAGGGAACCTGGTCCCAGCTGTGCGGGCCAATCTGTGTGGATTTAGTAGATCCGCACGACCCTGGTCTTGCCATTGAGAACCTGGAAGCCGGGCTGTTTGAATTCCAATGGCAAATTTCAGGAGGGCCCAATTGTGAACCGAGCACAGACATTGTCACCGTGCTGGTTTCTGAAGAAGAGCCAACTGCACAAAGTGCCGGTGACGACCAAACGGTATGCATAGGTACGCCCGTTTTTCTCGACGCAGATCCGCCCGAATTCATCTTCGAACAAGGGACCTGGTCGGTAGAGCCGGGTAATGAGACTATTACATTTTCTGATGTCAACGACCCCAAAGCGGTTGTGGAAGGGCTGGATGCTAAAACGAATTATACTTTTACCTGGACCATCAGCAATGGCTGTGGACAGGCAACTGACACGGTTACTATCACCACAACAGACGATGATGGTCCTCAGGCGGCTGTGGCTGGTGCCGTAAGTACATGTCTGACAACTGATGCAAATGAAATAATTCTTGACGGAAATGAACCTGTGGGCAATGAAACCGGCACCTGGTCCTATATTGACGGACCCGTTAGCACCGCAAGTGTAGTTTTTGATGATGTGAACAAACACGATGCCACCGTGACTTTGGATGGCAATGGCGCATTCCCTGATGGAGACTACCAGTTTGAATGGATGCTGGAACTGGGCAATTGTAGCCCGACTTTCGATACCGTCACGGTGACTGTTAGCCCTGAGATCACAGAACCCGACATTGAAGCCGAAGTGTATGTCTGCGGCGATGCATTCACCCTCAGTGGCGCTGAGCCGACAGGCGATGAAGAAGTCCTTTGGGAACAGGTGTCCGGGAACCTGGATGCCAGCATTGTAAGTCCTACAAACTATGAAACGCAGGTAACTGATCTTTCATCCGGAACATACAAATTTGAATACACCATTTTTAACGGTGCTTGTTTCAAAAGCGAGACCATCACACTGCAGGTATCTGAACCTCCGCCTTCCCCGGCAACGATAACCCTGGCAGAAGATGTGTGTAATGAAACCGTCAATACATTGCAGGCCGAGGAACCTACCGATGGCACGGGTACCTGGTCTGTGCTCAGTGGGCCGAACACACCCGACATCTCCAATCCCGGCACGGCTACAACAACCATTACCGGTCTGATTTTCGGCACCTATACAGTACAATGGAAGGTGACATCCGGCGACTTTTGTCCACCTGAAATCGCCACAACCACCTTTGAGGTGGTCCCGGAAGCCGATGCCGGCGACGACGAGGTGTTTTGTGACCCTGACACAGAGGTGAACCTTGTAGGTACCAATCCCAGCGTGGGTACCTGGACATGGACAGTTAAGCCTGTCGGTGCCGATACTCCGACTATCACCGCAACTTCCGGAAACACGGCTACTGCCTCCAATCTGGGAATCGGCACCTACACATTTCAGTATGAGATTAGTGTCGGAACCTGCTCGAGTACAGATCAAATGGATGTGATCATTTACGGGATCCCAACAGCCGCTGATGCTGGGGATGATCAGGAATTCTGTAATGGAACAAGCTTCACATTAACGGGAAATGACCCCACAGATGGAACAGGAGAATGGAAGCAGGTTACAGATTTGCCAGGTACTTTTTCTGATGCATTTTCAAGTACTACTTCCTGGGATGACGCTGAGCCGGGCTTCTACGTGTTCGAATGGACCATCTCCACCGGTCCGGGATGTACCAGTTCCGACCGGTTACGCATTGAGAACTATGAAGATACTGAAGCAATAGTTTCTGATGATGAGATTGATGTGGTGTGTGCCGAGGAAGTACAATTGAACGCCGAGCCTATCGATGTGGGTACCGGTGAATGGACATTTGGCGGAGGCCCTGTAACACCGACCATTGAAAACCCGGGCGTGCATAACACCATGGTTACGGGACTAAACAATACAGGGACCTATAGTTTCGTATGGACGGTTACCACCAATGACGTGTGCGACACCAAGTCCGCCACGTTGACCGTGGATGTGCAAGCACCCATCACTTTAGCAGATGCGGGGGAAGATCAGGAATATTGTGAGGCAGTTGAATTCAATCTGGAAGGCAACACACCCGCCAATGACGAAGTGGGTACCTGGACACTGACCACCTATCCTAATGGTTTTGATCCTGAAACTGGCGGTAATTTTGACCCCGACGCCAATACAGCCACGGCAACCTATACATTTGATCCTGCAGAAGCTGTGACCGGGACCTTTACATTTGAATGGCATATTACACGAGATGATGTTTGCGAAAGCGTGGATGAGGTCACCTTCACCAATTATGAAGATGTGGTAGCTTCCATTGATAAAACCGACACCGATTTCTGTTTCGATGATGATGTAATGCTTTATGCCGACGACCCGTCGCCCGGCACTGGCCAATGGACGCAGCCCATCGGACAGGACGCTTTAATTGTTGATCAAAATGAACCGGAAACGGAAATCCTGAATATCACGGCAGGTACTTACTCGTTCACCTGGAACGTGACCAACGGCTCTTGTACAGATATAGAAACGGTCACTATCACACTGAGCGACGACCCATCCCAGGCAAGGATTGTCGGAGGGAATGCAGAAGTGTGCGAAGATACAAATGTGCTCGTGATGGAAGCGGATCCGCTACAAAATGGAGAAACCGGCCTGTGGGAGCAGGTTGAACCTTTTGGGCCTACTTCACTGACATTTAGCCTTGATGATGATAACGTTACAACGGTTTCCGGTTTTGAGGATGATCCCACCGAAACTGAAGAATACCGTGTTCGCTGGACAGTTTTCAACGGCAATGAAGCCTGTACTACTGAAGATGAAGTCAGCATTTTCCTTTACCAGGAACCCACCCCTGCAGTGATCACCAACACGACAACAGCATATTGCAATGCAAGCACGTTTGACCTTGAAGCAGAAGATCCAGGGGATAGTGATGGAAGATGGAC
>JAWLDT010000047.1:0-1658 GCA_041686485.1 Bacteroidales bacterium
GCAGGGTCAGCGCTAGCTTAAGGATCGGGTGTCAGTGGCAGGGGGCAATAGTTACTGATCGGCTTTCCCGGGAATTCACACAATCAATTCCTGAACAAGCCCGGTTTCAGGATGCCGTAGTCATCAAAAGCCCTGCGTGAGGAGAAGTAGATGGAGAGCCCCACGCTGATGGTCAGGGAGGCAAAGATGGCCAGTACGATGGCGATCTGGTATTTGATGGCAGTCTGGGGGTCGGAACCACCCAGTATTTGCCCGGTCATCATGCCGGGCAGCGACACAATGCCCATGGTGGCCATGTTGGCCAGGAACGGACGCATGGCTGCCAGCATGGCATCACGGAAGTACGGCAAAAGTGCTTCCTGCTGGTTGGCACCCAGCGACAGCAGGTAAAGGTAACGCTTGTTGTCTTTGCGGATGCCTTCGTAAAAGTTGGAAATGCCGATGACGGTGCCGTTCAGGGAGTTGCCCAGCAGCATACCGCCCACCACCACCATCAGCCTGGCGGTGAAAATATTTTCATAGTCTATGACCACGATGTTGAAAAACAGCAGCACGAAACCGGCCCCTGCAAAATAGGACAGGAAAACGGGGGCAAAGAAGTGCCGGAATGAGATCTTGCTGTTGACCATGGCCGCAAAACAGGCAAAGAACATCATGGCAATCACCCAGGCAATGTTTAACCACGGGTTGTCCCACCGGAACAGGTATACCAGCAGGATGCCCATCAGGAAAAGCTGTCCTGTCATCCGGCCGGCTGAAATAAACAGCTGCCGGGCAATGCCCAGCTTCATGAAAAGCGAAAGGCCAACCGGTACCAAAAGCAGGCCAAAGGCGGCCAGTAAACGCATGATGCTGATGTCAGGAGCTGCTTCCATTGTTGCCGATGTAGATGGTTGGGAAATGCTGGTCGTGCCAGATATTGTCGTGCGACGAAATGATGAGCGTTTTGCCTGAAAGGCCTGTGAAATAATTGACGATCATTTCCTTAAGGGGTTGATCCAGTGCCGAGGTGACCTCGTCAAGGAGGTAAATTGGCCGGTCGAGCAGCAGTGTTACGATGATGGCCACCCGCTGTAATTCTCCACCCGAGAGGTCTTCCAGGTCTTTGTGGAGGGTCTGCGAATCGAGGTGGAAGTCATCCAGCAGGCGGAGGACTTTATCCCTTTCATAGTCAATGTGACGATTGTTTTTAAACCGGAGCACTTCTTTGATGAAGCTTTCGACCCGCCCGCGGCCGATCTGCATCTCCTGGCTCACGTAAGCCATCTTTTGCCGCAGCTGCCACACATTGTCAAGCCGGAGCTCCTGCCCGTCAATCGACACCCTTCCCTGGTCGGGCAGTACAAAGCCCAGCAACATCCGCAGCAGGGTGGTCTTGCCGCTGCCCGATTCGCCACTGATGAGCAACCGTCCGCCGGCAGGCACTTCTACCGTCAGGTTGTCAAACAGTCGTCGGCCGTCAAATGCCAGGGAAACGTTTTCGAACTTAATCATTTACTGGTTGTATTCCGGATTTTTGGTTTTTCCGGATTTCGATAAAAAGCAGGAGGTTTCCATCTCCTACCGGAGGATGGAAACTCCCCGGGGAGATGGAATCCTCCGGCAGGAGATTCCATCCTCCTTTAGTGAAAGGCAAAACAGGAGATTCCATCCTCCTT
>JAWLDT010000047.1:1758-6364 GCA_041686485.1 Bacteroidales bacterium
CCTACCGGAGGATGGAAACTCCCCGGGGAGATGGAATCCTCCGGCAGGAGATTCCATCCTCCTTTAGTGAAAGGCAAAACAGGAGATTCCATCCTCCTTTAGTGAAAGGCAAAACAGGAGATTCCATCCTCCTTTAGTGAAAGGCAAAACAGGAGATTCCATCCTCCTTAAAGGGTGAACGAAACAGGAGATGCCTTCCTTCGAAAACCTCTACTTATTTCGTCTTTTTGGCTGTTGATTTTGATGGTTTTCTGCCTGTTTTGTTGATCGAAAAGTTTATACCAACATCGTTCTGTATCTGCTTTTTCTGCGGTGACTGAAAATTCGCATGAACAAGTTTGGCAAGTGTTATGATCGTTTTATAATCATCAGCAGATATATTTTTCTTTTTGTTACCCAAATCAAACAATTCTGTTAATAATTCATCCTTGATTGATTCAGCATCAACAATTACTTCTATATCATCCCCTTTTAATCCTTTTTTGATGGGTTTAATTTCACCATTTGTAAGTTTTACCAATGGTTCGTTAAATGATATTGCTTTTAATTTTTCTTTTAGTTCTTTCCAGTCCATTATACAAAGAATTTAATTAATAAATAATATGGTTTATTATGCAAAGATACGAACAGAATACGATAACAAAAAACCTTAAAGAATAAAATGAATTATTTAAATAATACAGGAGGTTTATATCCTCCTTGAAGGGTTACAAATTGGAGGTTTCCATCTCCTGTCGGAGGATGGAAACTCCCCGGGGAGATGGAATCCTCCGGCAGGAGATTCCATCCTCCTTAAAGGGTGAACGAAACAGGAGATTCCATCCTCCTTAAAGGGTGAACGAAACAGGAAATTCCATCCTCCTTTTATGGCCAGGTCACTGCAGATCAAGGACTATATGGTAAGGAAGAATGATGCAGGTCAATTTTCAAATTGTCTCCCACAAGTTTGTACCCAAAAGTATATTCTACTTTTACTTCATTGCCCTGGTAATCCGTAAAATAGTAATGCCCCATGGCAATAGCCCTGTTTTCCTCGTGCATCAAGAAACTTGTCGGCAAAAGATTCGCATGCAGGTCTGTTTGCTGTAAGCGACCCTATTTCTACCAGACCTTTAGCCCACTGACGCTGGGTATGTTCTACCTGTGCTTTGGTTACCATGGGCTGCGAATCCTTTCTACCGCAAAATATTATGTTCCTTCCCGAACCAACGGGCACAGAAAACCACCGACAGGGCAGCGAGCCCGATCAGCGACACCACAGTGATCAGGTAGTGTGGCAGGTGAATGGTCCCTGCAATGATCTCCTTGGTGGCAAGGGAGATATTCACCACGGGAATAAGTGCCGTTAGGGCATTGTATTCGATAAAGGGAAGCATACCCAGGGCTGCGGGAATGATCACCAGAAAGGTCATGGGCGTAAGCATGCTCTGGGCTTCTTTGAAGGTTTTCGCGTAAATGGTGACGGGCACCATCACACCGGCAAAAAAGATGGTCAGCGGAACAAGCATGAGCAGTAGCAGTAGTACAAAGTTGACGGTAAGGATGCCCATGACCACCGGCATGATGAATTCCGGTAGTCCCGTTGTTATCTGAAAGCCGATAAACAAGCCCAGGATGGCCAGCACGGCAGAGATAATGCCAGTGAGCGTGACCACGGTCATCTTGCCCATGAGGATCTGCAAACGCGACACCGGTGTGGTGAGCAGGGTTTCGAGGGTGCGCCTTTCTTTCTCACCGGTAAACAGGTCAATGGCAGGATACATGGCGCCGGTGAAACAGAAGATAATAAACAGGTAGGGCAGAAAGCCTCCCGCCAGCTTGCCTATCATCTCCTGGTCGGTGGCGATGTTCACCTCCTGCGTCTGGAACGGTCTGATGAACTCCTGCGTAAGCCCCTGTTCTTCAAGACGCTGCTCCATCACCATGCGTTCGAAGTTCTTCAGGACGCGGTCAATGCGCTCTTTCCCATGAATTTGCGCGCCGGAGTAGAAAAGTGAGAGGGTTCCGGATTCAATGGCATTCAGGCTTGTCTCAAAGCCCTCCGGTACCACCAGGCCATATAATATGCTGTCGTTCCGTATAAGCTGCTCCAGCTCGCCGGAGTCATCCACAGGAATGAGCTCCATGCTTTCCTGGGCGTCCAGGAAGGCAGCCAGACGTTCGTTTGGTCCTTCGCTTACCCAGCCTATGCGGACCGTTCGCTCCTGTTCACGCTCCATGACAGATGTCTGCAAACGGTTGATGCCAATAAATAACAACGGAAACACAAGTACGGGAACCAGGATCATCACGATCAGCGTACGCCTGTCACGAAGGGTATCCAGTGTTTCTTTCTGAACGATCGTAAGCAAATGATTCATGTGTATATAATTTCGTAACTATCTGTTATTTAGATTCATGTGGTTATAATTTGTCAGCATGTTTCGAAAAGGCGGCAAGGTTTCTGTCCTTACATGCTTTCTTCCTGTAATACAGGTTGATCCTGGTTTACAACCTGAATAAATTCCTCGGTAAGGTTTGCTGTTTGCATGTTATTACGGAAGTGCTTCATGGTATCGTTATACAGGATTTTTCCATTATTAATGATAGCCAGGTCGTCGCAAAGGAGGTCTACTTCACTCATGATGTGGGATGAAAAGATGACCGTTTTTTGCTGGTCGCGGCAGTCTTTGATCAGTTCGATGATGTTTTTGGCCGTAATGACGTCGAGGCCTGTGGTAGGCTCATCAAATACCACCACTTCCGGATCGTGGATCATGGTGCGGCAGATGCTCACCTTCTGTTTCATCCCTGTGGAGAGTTTGCCGATACGCTTATTTACGAAATCATGCATTTCCAGCAAATCAAAAAGGCGTGCTTTCCTGTCTTCCAGCTGTCCTTTTTTTACCCCGTCGAGCTTTCCGAAATAGGTAAGGATCTCGTTAGGCGTCAACCGCTCGTAGAGCCCTGTTGTCCCGGTTAGAAAGCCCATTTTGGCACGCGCTTCTGCCGGTTTTTCGTCCAGGTCGATACCTCCGACTATTACTTGTCCGGCACTTGCTTTGAGTATGGTTGCGATGATGCGCAGGGTGGTTGTTTTGCCTGCGCCGTTGGGCCCCAGGAGGCTGAAAACACGTCCTGGCCGGCAGGTGAACGTAACATCGTCGAGTACGCGGAGCGTTTTATCCCGCACACGCAGTTCATCCCGTTGTTTTTTATTCAAAGGGAAGTCCTTGCATACATGGTTTACTTCTATCATGATCACATCCGTTTTAATGGCCTGCTAATTTACAAAGGTTAAACGAATATGTCTGTAAAAAAAGTTATCATCACAAAAAAACGATTCGGCTAGCCAGCATTCCAGAAGTCCGGCGGATACTTTGATGTTGCAGAAATATTTTTTATATTTGAGTATATTGATGGTTTATGCGACATGATAGCGCTTATCCCTTTAGCCGGGAATTGGGCAAAAGGGAGGAGTTACCGGTATATACGACTTATCTCCAAGCTTAAACAACTTAATAGGTTGATGTTTTACCAGATCAAAAAAGGAGTTTTTATGTTAAAAAAAATGATTTTCTGTTTTATGACAGTAATTTTCGTTTCCCTGGGATTTACTGCCGGTTACGCCCAGGAAGACGTAGAAGGAAGCAAAGACCACCCGATGATTTCCCGGTACGAGGGGTCTTACATAAAAGGCTACGAGCATTATGATTACAACCGCCTTGTGTTCGGCTATAAAACGGATGATGGGGAAAAAGAGGAAATTACAGCAAAAGGAGAGGTCACCCGTATTGGGTATGCGGCGCCAATAGGATTGTCCTCCCTGCAGGTACACCGTAACTACCTGACCGCACTTAAAAATGCCGGTTTCGAAATTCTTTTTAATTGTATTGATGAAGGAGAAAGATGCCATAGGTGGTTTAGGAGTTACGATATAAGCATTGACGGAACCAAGGATTTTTTCCACGGCAAAGACTACCACTACTTTCTTGCCAGACTTGCTGATTCAGAAGGAGATGTGTATGTTTCCGCACATACCGTGCGGAGGGGTGATAAACATCCCGCTACCGCACTTCAGGTTGTGGAAGAAAAGCCCATGGAAACCGGAAAAGTGAAGGTTGATGCAGATGCTTCCGCAATAGAAGATGATTCATACGGAAGTAAAGAGCGTTATGCAGAAAAAGACGCGAAAGGCAGTGAAGACCACCCGATGATTTCCCGGTATGAGGGCTCTGTTATTAAGGGTTACGAGCATTATGATTACGACCGCCTTGTGTTAGGCTATAAAACGGATGATGGGGAAGAAGAGGAAATTACAGCAGAAGGAGAAGTTACCCGTATTGGGTATGCGGCGCCAAAAGGATTGTCCTCCCTGCAGGTACACCGTAACTACCTGACCGCACTTAAAAATGCCGGTTTCGAGATTCTTTTTGATTGTATTGATGAAGGAGAAAAATGCCATGGGTGGTTTAGGAATTATGATATAAACATTGACGGAACCAAGGATTTTTTCCACGGCAAAGATTACCACTACTTTCTTGCCAGACTTGCTGATTCAGAAGGAGATGTGTATGTTTCCGCACATACCGTGAGGAGGAATGATAAACATCCCGCTACTGCTCTT
>JAWLDT010000047.1:6464-16355 GCA_041686485.1 Bacteroidales bacterium
TACCACTACTTTCTTGCCAGACTTGCTGATTCAGAAGGAGATGTGTATGTTTCCGCACATACCGTGAGGAGGAATGATAAACATCCCGCTACTGCTCTTCAGATTGTGGAAGAAAAGCCCATGGAAACCGGCAAGGTGAAAGTGAAAATAGATGCCGAAACCATGGCAAATGATATTGATGATAAGGGAAGTGTTCGCATCTATGGCATCCATTTCGATACCGATAAAGCTACCATCAAGGAAAAGTCCGAGTCCACGCTGGCTGAAATAGCCACGCTTTTAGAGCAAAAGCCGGACCTTAAGCTGCACGTGGTTGGTCATACCGATGCCACCGGAAGTATGGAGCACAACATGGAATTATCAAAGCAGCGCGCTGAGGCTGCCGTGGAGTATCTGACATCCGGGCATGGGGTATCCGAAGACCGGCTGACCCCATATGGTGTAGGCCCTTTGGCTCCCGTGGCTGGCAATGAAGACAAGGACGGCCGCGCCCGCAACCGCAGGGTGGAACTGGTTAAGGTGATAGATAAGTAAAAAGAATGTCGAATAGTAAAGTTCGGTGTTTTATGAAACGAAAAAGAAGTAATTGGATTTTACCATTGGCAGTAATTAACTATCATCCTTAATGAGTAAGAAATGTTTATAGATTTATAGTACAGATTTGGTGACCATTTTTCTGCATCGAACTCACGTTAAATTGCTGCAGTGCTAAATTTGGGGTTTGCTATATCATCAGACTTCCCCTTTATAATCGGCATTCAGTTTTGATTGGAAGTTGGAAATTTCATTCAATACTTTCTTTAGGGTAGTAACTTCAATTGGCGTCAGCGCCCTCATGCTGATTTTGTTGGAGGGAGTCTTGCCGTTTAGGATGTTTTGCGCCTGAAAGCGCAGCCTCTGATACATTAAAAAATTATAGGATTGCAACAATTCATCATACATGGACTTGTTGATGATCTTCAGCTCATACAGCTGCTTTAGCCTTAGCAGTGAATTGGTTTCATTCAGTTTGTTCTGCAGGGCGTATATACGAATGAAACCGGTTACGGGCAGCAGAATCTTCTTTATGTCAATATTGTTTTCATCTGCGTGTTGGTGATCGCCAACGATGTTGCCAAAAAAGCTTAACGGTGGCTTGAATTTCATGACGGATTGTGCCAGGTGATAAAAGAAAACAGGCTTATTGTCAGCATTCTTATTGACGTGCTGCCGCAGCGTGTCACATAAAGCGTCATTGCCGTAAATGCACCTGAAATCAAAGAAAATGCTGGATTCCAGTATGCTTTCCGGATCGCTGCTGCTTATCCAGGTGGTGAAATATTCTTTCCAATCCGACAAGGGTTGAACCCATTTGGGGTTTTTGGCCATAATATCTCCATTACAAAAAGCATATCCCACCGCATCCAGGTCGTTGGATATTCTGTCACCGAGCTGTTGAAAATAATGATAGGCATGTTCTGAACCCCTGTATTTTTGATCCTCGAATACAATGGCATTATCCTGATCGGTTTTCAGGGTTTGTTCCATTCTCCCCTCGCTTCCCATAGCCATAAATGCAAAACCACAAGGAGGTCGCCCAACATCCTCTATGGCCAAGTCAATAATCCGCCGGGTTATTGCATCTGCCAGGTTCGTGATAATGCTTGTTATATTGCGCGTTTTCGTGCTGCCTTCTATCAGGGCATTGACCAACACGGGCAATTTGGAATGAATGGTTTTTAATTCACGTACATCCTGAGCATTTTCTGCTTCATAGATCAGATTGCTTATTGTATTGGTTTGAATATGCAATAGATCTTTCTCACTTATTTCCCCATAGATGATTCCGTTATTATTCGTTATCGCAAGGTGTGAAACATTGTCATTCTTCATTTTCAGAACTGCCTGGTATGAAAAGGCATTTTCGGAGAGGGTAACAACAGGGGAGCTCATGATTTCAAGCGCCGTTTTTTGTAAATCAAGGTTTTTAGCCAGCACTCTCTTATTCAGGTCAGTTTCACTAATTACACCGATGATCGCATTGTCTTTAGAAACAAAAACAATGTCCCTTCCTTTCCTTGACATGAGGTCTATTACATGCTGAATGGGAGCGTCAATGGAGCATTTAACAATATCGTTTACATAGTTATAAACAGGTTGATTCATGAGCAGCAAAGCCGTTTCCAATTCCATGGAAAGATTTTCTGTTTCCTTTTCAATAGCATGCTGTGGGGTTAATTCTTTTACAACAACGATATATCCGTCGCTATCGCCATGTTTTATTTTTGAGACGGACAATACAACATCTTTCCCTTTATTCTTACCTTTTTTTATCCGGGATTCGAAGGAGACGGATTTTTGGGGATCATCAAATGACTGGACAATATCCTTCCAGTTAACTTCAAACAGATCTTCAAAAGTCAGGTTGGGTTCCTGCAAAACATCGAAACCAATTATGTGATTAATTTTGATATTACTGAATATGATTTCGTCATCCACGATCATTAAAGTACCTTCAGTGGAGGCTTCAACGAGCGTTTTGTATTTTTGCCTCGACAATTTAAGCTTATCCTCAGCGTCTTTTCGTTTGTTTTCAATACGTAAGCTTTGGCGGATAATATAGAATAATATGGCTATGATAATTGCTGTAATAAGGATTGAGATATGAATTAGTCGTTTTTCCAGCTGGTTGATCTCCTCCTTTACATCTTCAATGTAGATACCGGTACCTATAACCCAGTTCCATGGCTGAAACGCTTTCACATACGACAGTTTTGGGACAATGCGGCTAGGGTCGTCTTTCCATTGCCACATATAGCGGATAAAGCCGTCATTTTGTTTATTGACAAGTTCAGCCGCTTCGACAAATAATCTTTTTCCCTTTGGATCCTTATATCCTGAAAGGTCAGTATTTACAAGCTCTTTCCTGTAAGGATGCATGATCATGGTAGGTTGCATATCAATGATCCAGTAGTAATCTTTGTTTTCTTTGCCATAACGCATTTGGGAAATCTGCCTGGCTGCCCTTTCCTGTGCCTCGGTTTTTGATAATGTTCCGTCGACATATTCCTGGTTGTAATCATCCACCACACTCCATGCAGCATTCACAAGCTCACGGATCATTTCCTTTTTCCGATCCATCAGGTTTTTCTCGAACGAGGGCAAAATTATACCAAAAATCGACAGGAGGAATAATCCGATCGCTAATATCGAAGGCAGTACGATACTGAAAAAGAATGCGTTAATTTTTTTATTCAATACCATGATCCCGGGTTTAATATATTCTGAATGATCGGAGTGTCCATTCTTTTACATTAAAGATACAAAAACCGTTTCGCTTGCCGTTTAAAGCGATTGAGGGTACGCTAATCGCAGTATCCCCGGAGATTACAGCAATTTTCCTGAAACCGTATTTATTTATCCTTTTTTGCATCACTTTCAAAATCCCGGTGGTGTGGGTGTGGCCAAAAAAGCTTAACCGGCAATTTTTTTGCCTCATGAAATCAAAGTGCTTTCTGAATTCATCGACATAAGTAAAAAATGTATTCCCGGCACCTGACAAATTGGGATAAGCATAATGTGAAAACAAAATATTTCCCATAGAACAAGGCAGCACAACACACTGGGGCAACGATCGTATATATTCGATATCTTCCCGGGTGTATAGCGGATCTATATCATTTTCCTCATGTAACCATATTTTACCGGATGCTATTTTTTTCCGTTCCTGGTAAGCCAGCTGATACCAGTTGTCGGGATATTCAAAAGAAGGGCTGATTTCCGGGATGATCTCTGCTGCGTGCATATCATGATTCCCCAGCACCACATGAGCACAGTTCGACCGGATCAGTTGTAAGCATTCATGTGCATTTCTTGTACCCAGGTGATTGTAGTATGGAACACTGTATCCCGAAATATCACCAAGGCATACGATCTGATCCACACGATGCTTTTCAATATTTTTTAAAGCCGCTTTTAAATGGAGTATATCCTCATGGATGTCTGATATAATGGCAATTTTCATTTGATTCAGAATGAATATATGGTACTCAGCAATATTCTTGTGTTCGACACTGTATTTGTGCTTGCAGGTTCATAGTTTACATCATAATCACTACCGTATGCAGCAGAAGTATATTCGATCTCTGCAGCAAGTGTAAATGTATTTGATACAAATGACACCCTGGGAGAAATCCTTATTAATGATTCAATATTTGTCCCCAGGCCATAAACCTCATTATCAGGGTCTGACATCGCTTCTTTCGTGCCATTATTTTTCAGGAACCCTCCAAAAATACCTGCCTGCCATTTTTTGCCATTGGTATGTACCTCGCCCCAAAGCGAAGTATTGGTTAAGGGCGTATAGGATAATTCGCCCGTGGTGGGGTTTACCATATCCTTAACCGCGTAACCACTAATTGAAAGCACATCTGCAATATTTTCCCCATAGCGTGCCTGAATTTTAAACGTGACAGGTTCGAGTGAGATTTTTGAAAACGCAATGGCCGTCAATCCCTTTACCTGTTCATCTACTTTGTACTTATTTGTCTGTGCAGGATCTACTATATTGTATAACCTGGGAACAATCGTTTTGTATGCTATTCCGGCACCAATTAACGCTCCTGTTTTCGAATCCGGGTTTATCCCGTTGTAATGTACCTGGAAATGGACATCCGGCGTTCCTGAATTTCTGAGATACTCAGCGCTAGGTCCGTTCACTCCCCTTGTAGTGTAGTCGCGCTGTGATAGTGCAGCTGCGATTATCTGAAAATCGCGGAGGTTTTGGGTCAACCTGATTTGAGGATTTCGTGCAAACGACTGCAAAGGGGTGCCGGTATTAAATGATACTGTCCCTGGGAAACAGCCTGTTACAAAGAGCGGGTTCCAGTATTGACCTGTTATCAGTTCTGTATTGGGCCATGTAAGTTTGATTATTGCATGCCGCAACCGGAACAAATTGATATTGTCGTTTTGCTGACCAAAAAAATCACCTTCAATCACTCCTGATGTCTTGGCGCCCAAGGCATCAGGACCGGTGATCGTGCCTCTTAGTCTCGATTGTATTGCCAGGAAATTAAAATTAGCATTGGCATTGATATCATTATTGTTTTGATCGATTGATTCGGCTGCCGGCCACAACATAAAATACCCTTCCCTTGCGCTTACAGTTTGCCTCGAATCATAAAAAAAATCGTTCTTAACAAAGCCTGAAAATTGAATACCAAATGTCTTTTCATCATCCCGGGCTTCGCTGTTTAAGGTAGTAAGTATGCCTAGTGTAATAAGTAGTAAAAAGTTTCTTTTCATGCCTTAATATTTTAATTCAATTATTATTTCGTTCAGGGGGAAACAGTTTCTGGAGGAAGCTACGCTCTTCTAAGGGTTTGCCCAACAACAGATTTAAATTGTTCTCAGCGGTCAAATTCTGTTCCCACAAATCAAGGGCGGTCTTATAATGTTTTGCCGCCTCTACATATTGTGTCCTTTGCCTTTTTATGATTCCCAGATTCGTGTAGCTCACCGACAGTCTGCGCTTTGTTTCTAGTTGGGCTTCCTGAATTTCTTCTACTCTGTTGTTAATAAACGCTTCCTGTAATTCACGGGAATATTGTTCAAGGCCTATATAAAATTCCGGTTCAATGAGGTTCATAATTTCCTCCGGGCTTTTGTCATCATACTTATCCAACCAATCGGTATAAATAGCGATACTTTTATTTACCATTGTTTCAGCCATAGAAAATACTGAATCCTGCCTTTCAGGTTGGTTGCTTGTAGAATCCAGGTGCAGCGCCATGGTAAGGTATGAAGCCGCTTTGTTGTTGTATAGCACACCGGTTTCATAAGAATTCCGGTAATGCGGATATTTGGAATAAGCCGCTTCAATGGAATCCATCAGATGAAAGATGGAATCAAAGTTGTTGGTTTTCGCATAATCGTTGTACTTTTCATACAACAACCTTGCTTCCTTAACGCGCGGATCAACAGTTTCGTTGACCCCTTTATAGTAATGACGCGAGATCAAAACACCTATGAAAACTATAGCACTCAGGATGAGTACAAGTGCTCTTGTTGGTTTGTTATTCAATATACCCATTATGAATGAACATTTTCCACCAGGAATTTACGTATTTCAAGTGGGGTTTCTTTTGTAAGTTTAGAAACAACAATGTTTACAATAATTGCCAGTGGAGCTCCTATCCACGCGAAATACCAGGCTCCCAGCCAATAATCAATAAAGTCGTGGAACGGCCATACAGCCCCCGTTTTACCAGCAATAAAATAAGTTAAAGATACGAGTGAAACAATTCCACCCGCGATAAGTCCGGCAATGGCTCCTTGCTTGTTCGAATCACTCCACCAGATGCCCATCAGGAACAATGGGAAGATAGTACAACCTGCCAGCGAGAAGGCAACAGCTACTAACTGACCAATAAGGGCGAGGTCTGCCAGGGCTATTGCCGATACAATGATTGCCATTAACACAGTTGCAAGTCGTGCATAAAGTAATTGCTTTTTGAGCGGTGCATCGGGATTGATGACTTTAACGTATAAATCATGGGCAAACGCCGATGAACCCGCTACCAGTAAACCGGAAACCGTTGAGAATGCTGCTGATACACCCCCGGCAGCAAGAAGTCCAACAATTAACGGATGTACATTACCAAGCTGTGCAGTATAGACAACAATGGCGTCTTTAGCCAGTTTCCCTACTTCGGGGTCTGCTGAAAGCGGTGTTCCTAAAGCTGCAAAAACAGGTGCACTCCAGTACAGGATGCAAATAAAAAACAGTCCCCATACAACCGACCAGCGAGCATCCCTCGCTTTGGGAACAACATAAAAGCGCTGAATTACATGTGGAAGACCTGCTGTTCCAATCATTAAAGAAAAAGCAACAGCAATAAACTGGAAAAAGGTTTTCCCGGTAGCCGGATCCCACGGCATAGCGTATTCCGGTGACGGCACAATAGCAAACGAGTGGCCCAGGGAGTTGACCAATTCCTTGCTCTCGTTTAAAGGAATCCCGGTAATGACATCAGAAACTACCGAACCATAACCAATTTGCGGCAGGACCCAGAAGTAATCAAATTTAAAGGTCAAAATAAATAAGGGAATTAAAAAGGAAATGATGATAATGACATATTGAATCTGCATGTTTTTCGTTACCCCCAGCATACCTGAGATCAGTGTATAAGCTAAAACAACGGAGCCGCCAATTATTACTGCCCAGGCATAATTGATACCTAATATCCATCTAAACATAAGACCAATCCCGCCGAATTGTCCAACACAATAAGAAATCGATATTAAAATGGCTATAATAGCACCAACAGCTCTTAGCGTTTGTGAGTAATAACGATCTCCAATAAAATCAGCGGCTGTATATTTGCCATATTTTCTTATTTGACCTGCCATCAGTATCAACAGCAATACATATCCGCCGGTCCAGCCAATTACATAAGCCAGACCATGATAACCGGAGCCATACATAAGGGCTGCCATACCCAGAAAAGATGCGGCGCTCATCCAGTTTGAGGCAATTGCCATACCCGAGCCCACTTTTGTTATTCCTCTGCCGGCTGCATAAAAATCAGTTGTATCCTTTGCCCTGAAAAAAATACCTACCAGAACAAAAAGAATAAGTATGGTAATCAAAATGATTGCAGGACCTACTTTAAAGCTGCCCTCTAATTGCGTAGCTGCAGTGGCAGCCTGTGAAACAAAGGGAAAAAATAATAATGACAGGAATAGTATATTTGCTTTTTTCATAATTCTTGGATTTGGAATGGAAGAATTGATTTTAATCTGCGATATCTAATTTTGCATTTACCCGGTCTGTTAACACACAATATAACCAACAGAGGCCTACAAATAATATAAGCAGGAAAACAGCGGTATAAAAATAATGGAAAGGAAATCCCAGAAATTTAAAATCCGTTAAAAACGATTGATTGTGAACCAGGTACTTATTCATTACTATAGGCAGTTTTGTCCTTGATTCTTCTGTTAAGTTATCTATGCCTTCCGACTTAAGTTCCAAAGGCAAAATCTTTGAGCGGATATCAGTTGAGGAAAGATTTAAAACCGGGCTCAGTTCATTCGTTATATTCTTTTTAGCAGCCACATAATCCGGATTCGATATATCATCAATGCTTTTTCTCTTTTCTTCAAATTCCCGGATCATGGCTATTACTTCCTCTTTCCGCGAATCCGGGGTGAGTTGATAGACGGAATAGCTTAATCCATCATTTAATACCGGTTTATCCGCATCGGAAAGCATGATTTTTCCGAGGACTGAAAGGGTGGTCTGTCCGAATTTAATCATTTCTTCCTCGCTTGCTTCGCCTTTTTCTACCTGGGGCCACACGTTTTGAAATGTAATGTAATCTGCTTCTGGTGTTGGTTCTTCAATTATTCTTAGAAGAAAATGAAAACCAAAAATGGCAATTATCCATATCAGCATCAACCAAATGACCATATTCCTGTTATATTTAGCCTGGGGAGTGGTAGGTTTAAAAAAGCTAATGTGGTAATCGTTAGTTTTTTTATCCATGGTTTTAGATTTGAAGGTGAATAATTTTTTGGCTTTCAAATTAGTAAAAAAATGTAAGAGAAACATACATTTATTTTCACTTTTTTAATGCAGTGGTGTTAAAAACTATATAGCTGAAATGGATGCTTGCCACAGCAGGCAAATAATACCGGGGGCTTGTATCGAATATTTTAAGGATCTGAAGAAACGTTACTGAATATCTGCTTATAAGACTTTTTTTTTAAGACTCGAACTCATTTGAATACTGCAGATATTTTTAAAGCTTTAAATTTTGCACTTAAAAGTTGATAATGTTACATAAGTGATGGAAAAAAGAACTTGTCGCCTATTACAGCAACAATCAAAGAAGAACCTGAATCTTTTCTTGCTGAAAAAGCCACAAAGTGAACAAGGATACACCGCAACCACAAAAGAGAGGCTGCCGAAACAGGCAGCCTCTCTGCTGTATTGGATGTTCATGCTTTAGTAATACAGTATCAAGTTTACTTGATACTAATAATCTGGGAGGTTGTTCCTTCGTTGGTGATCAGACGCACCACGAAAACTCCACGGGGCCAGTTGCCGGTATTTATGCTGACCGTTTCCTGTTCAGACAATTCTGCAAGGGGCAATTGATAAACATCCCTTCCTGAGATATCAGTAAAGATGATCGTTCCATTTGTTACATCACGGTTGAAAGAGATGTTGACCTGGTCGGTTGCCGGATTTGGGAAACAGTTTATTTCCAAAGCATTGATTTCCGGAATGTCAGTGTTGCCGGATAAAGGCTCATTTGCTTCATTTCCGCCCTGGGCAACTGTTCCGTTTACAACAATATCATCCACACTCCAGCTTCTGGACTCACTAGGCGGACCGCCACCGGGATAATCCATGTTCCAGCGGAAGATTACGTTCTGCTCTCCTGCAAGTGCGGGTAAATTTTGACTGAAGCTTGCCGGATTGCTGGTGCTGCTGCTCCAGGTCTGTATCGTGTTCCAGTTATTGCCGCCGTCGGTGCTGTAATAGAGTCCGACCGAACTCCGGCTTGCCACATGGTAATGGGTAAATTCCAGGTTGATGTCTGCATAATTGCTAAAATCGAAGGGCTGGCTGATAAGGTCAGCGTTTCTGCCCCGGTTACCCTGGTAATAGAAATAGGCATAATTACCAGTGGTGCCGCTCAAACCGCCGTTGAAACTACCTGCCTGCCAGGCAATATCACCCTCATTGATCACACTTTCCCAACATTCCGGGATGGATGCTGTTGCGTCAAAGTCTTGCAGGTAGGGTAATGAGGTGATCAGACATGGATCTTCCGGTGCTGTTTCAAAAGTGGCATGGATGGTATGGTCAGCGGTGACGTTGTTGAACGTATATTCCGA
>JAWLDT010000047.1:16455-21564 GCA_041686485.1 Bacteroidales bacterium
CACTTCTTCAAAAGTGGCATGGATGGTATGGTCAGCGGTGACGTTGTTGAACGTATATTCCGAGACTGTCCCTACACTGCTGCCGTCGACTACCACATCGTTAATCTCAAATCCATCTGCCGGGGTGATGCTGAAACTTTGATCATCCCCCTCGGCCACGTTAATGGTACCCGCAGGGTTAATGGACCCTCCGGTTCCGGCCGTTGCCGTTATGGTATAGCTTGGTCCGGCCGTTTTACCGGTGACGGATACATCATCGACACTCCAGCTTCTTGACCTTTGAGGTGGGCCACCACCCTCAAATGCCAATGTCCAGCGGAATTTTACATTGGGCTGCCCGGCCAGTTCACCGAGGATCTCATCGAAGCTTGTGGTTCCGGTATTGCCTGTCCATGTCTGAATGGTTGTCCAGCTGCTACCGTCATCGAGGCTGTAAGCCAGTATGGCAGTGCTTTTCTCATGGTTGTAACGGTGTTCGAATTCCAGGCGTATGTCGGTATAATCACTAAAAACAAGGTTTGGACTTTCGAGATGTGCTGTCCTTGCCGTGTTACCACTCATTTCAACATATGCGTAATTGCCGGTGGTTCCGGTCAGACCGTTTGAAAAGGTACCTACAGACCAGTCAGCGGTTCCGTTTATTGACCAGCCCGAGGGAATTTCCTGCGAATTGTCAAAATTCTCTGTGAAAGGAAGCGGGTAGTTATCCGGCGCGAAGGTTGTTGCCTGTGCTGCCTGGTGCCCCGAATATTCGGTTCCGTCGTACGACCATGCCCTGTAATAATAGGTGCTTGCATATTCAAGGTCGCTGTGTGTCATACTATTATCTGATTGCCCGTAATAGAGTACGGTACCGCCTCCGTTGATCTCCTGTCCGGCTGAATAGGTGGTACCATCGCTGGGTGTCCCAAAATCTCCATTTTCAGAGAAAGCAAGCAGCACTGCATCATTGTTGGTGTTTGCCTGCCAGCTGAGCGAGATGGCATCTTCACTCAGGGGTGTTGCACTGAGGCTTGCAGGCTGTTCAACGCTACCAAGAAAAGACTGGGCTGCCTGTATGGCCTGGTAGGCATTTAACCTGCCTGATCCCAGCAGACCCACATAGTTGGCGTTCTCATTGTCGATATTGTCTGTTGTGGTGACCAGCAGGTCCCATAAGTCCTGGTTGGACATAACACCGGGTGCATAGGAAAGAACCAGGGCGGCGATACCTGAAACATGCGGACATGCCATTGAAGTACCCGACATCCAAACATAACTGCTTCCGGATGCTGTGCTGGCAATATCGGTACCGGGAGCCGACAGGTCGATCCATGAACCATAATTCGAGAAGCTTGACTTTTGGTCACGATTATCCGTTGATGCTACTGCCATGGCACCGGAATAATAAGCCGGGTACCATTGTCCGTCGTCGTTATCATTACCGGCAGCATAAATGGTAAGACCACCATTTAAGATGTTGCCACCACCATTGGCATTGAAATAGTCTATCCCATCAAGATCAGACTGGTTATAAACGCCGGAACTCGTGTATCCCCAGCTGTTTTGTGATACTGCCGCTCCGTTATCCGCTGCGTAGACGTTCATTTCCAGGGTGTTCATCCCGTGCGAGCCATTAAAAAGGTCAAGGCTCATCAGCTTTACACCACTTTCAGGTGTTCCGTCACCTCCTGCCGATCCGGCCACTCCGGTCTCATTGTTGGACATGGCAGCTACAGTGCCGGCCACATGCGTACCATGTTCATCAGCCGTGGTATTGGTGCCGTCAGGACCGATCCCCGGCCAAATATTGCCTTCAAGATCTGGGTGGTTGTACTGAATACCACCATCTATAACAGCAACAACCACATCCGGATTTCCTGTCACGATCTCCCACGCAGGTTCGGCACTGATATCGGCACCAGGGGTTCCTGTAACACCCTGGATCTCCTGTCCGGTGTTTTTAAATCCATACTGAAGCCCGTAAAACTCGTCGTTGGGGCTCATCTTTCCCCCTGTGGTTCCCTGTTCTTTAATGGTCGATGTAGCAACCGGTTCAATCTTTTGTTTTACAAGCACCGGCTCTGCGACAACCACTTCAGGCAGTCGCTCAAAAGCTTCAATGACAGTCATCAAATCCTGTCTCTGTTCAACCTGAACCTCATACCACAGATGAAGACCCCATGCCTGGTGTCTTGCTTCTAAGCCCCTGCTTTGGGGTGATCTGTCATACAGGCCGTGAATAAGGGACTTGTAGCGCGTTGCCCCAAATCGCTGATTCAACGCGTCAATGTCAGGGTGTCCGAGGACTACAACCTCATTTTCCCTGCTTTCAAAAATACCCCTTGAAAGGGTCTCCGTCATGCCGGGGTGAAACTTGACCTGGATCAACCCGGGTTCAATGACATCAGCAGGTACATCCTGCCAATTTACCGGTGGTCGCTCACCAGTGAAGGAGGCATTGTTCCCCGTTGAGGCCTCGCTGTCATAAAAAGCATATGCGGATGATATTCCGGATACACTGAAAAGGAGCATCAAACAAAGTGTAAAAATTTTTCGTTTCATCATGGTTGTGTTGATTTTGAATTGTTAAATAATTATAAATGTACATAAAATTTCAGAAACACAATCACATCTATAAATATATATTTAAACATTTGAAATTGTTCAGGGTGCTGGGCGTTACCTGCGCAGGATAATCTGCCCGGCTGGTTAGGTAATACATGTTTACACGCAGGCAGATGACGACTGCAAATCAGCTAGTTTGGATAGCTCAGAACCTTTAGCAGCAAGGGTTTACAAAATATTGACAAAAATGAATTCTTGTCAGATAATAATTAGTATCTTTATTAAAGATGAATGAAAGATTCATGAAGAATTAAGAACGTAAACTAATAAACATGGACAAAACAGCCGGAAAATGCCCTTTTTCTCATGGGGCAAACACAGAAACAAGCAATGATGTTATGGACTGGTGGCCGAAAGCATTGAATTTAGATATCCTACACCAGCACGACACGAAAACCAATCCTTTTGGGAGTGATTTTAACTATGCCGAAGCGTTCAAAAAGCTTGACCTCGAAGCATTAAAAAATGATTTGAAACAATTCATGACCGAAAGTCAGGATTGGTGGCCTGCCGATTGGGGCCATTATGGCGGATTAATGATTCGTATGGCCTGGCATTCAGCAGGGACATACAGAATCGCTGATGGCCGTGGCGGAAGCAACACAGGGAACCAACGGTTTGCTCCGCTGAACAGCTGGCCCGACAATGTAAACTTAGACAAGGCGCGTAGGTTATTGTGGCCTGTCAAGAAAAAATATGGCAACAAAATTTCCTGGGCCGATTTATTCATCCTGGCCGGAAATATGGCGTATGAATCAATGGGCTTCAAAACATTTGGTTTTGCCGGCGGTCGTGAAGATATATGGCATCCCGAAAAAGATATTAAGTGGGGAAGTGAAAAAGAATGGCTGGCAGCAACCAAAAACCGTTACGCCAGCGATGCCGACCGCGAATCTTTAGACAATCCATTAGCTGCCGTGCAAATGGGTTTGATTTATGTAAATCCTGAGGGTGTTGATGGAAACCCTGACCCGTTAAGAACGGCTCAGGATGTGCGTACAACCTTCAAGCGTATGGCCATGAATGATGAAGAAACAGTGGCGTTAACGGCCGGAGGTCATACGGTTGGTAAGACACACGGAAATGGCGATGCCTCTGCATTAGGCGAAAGTCCTGAGGGAGCCGACATTCATGAGCAGGGTCTTGGCTGGAAGAACCCAAAAGGGAAAGGAAATGCTGAAGATACCGTTACCAGTGGGTTGGAGGGTGCCTGGTCAACCAAGCCTGACAGATGGAACAACACGTATTTTCATCTTTTATTAAATCACGAATGGGAATTGACAAAAAGCCCCGCCGGAGCCTGGCAATGGGAGCCTGTCAACATCAAAGAAGAAGATAAACCCTTTGATGCACACATTCCTAATGTGCGCAGAAATCCCATTATGACTGATGCCGACATGGCATTGAAAATGGATCCGGAATACAGGAAAATTTCAGAGCGCTTTTATAACGATCATGATTATTTTAAAGATGTTTTTGCCAGAGCCTGGTTTAAATTAACCCACAGGGACTTAGGCCCCAAAAGTCGTTATTTAGGAGCCGATGTTCCAGAAGAAGATCTGATTTGGCAAGACCCTGTTCCCACTGTTGATTATACGTTATCAGATAAAGAAATCGAAGAGCTGAAAACGACATTGCTGAACAGTGGATTAAGCGAAACAGAACTCATTACTACCGCCTGGGATAGTGCCAGAACATTCAGGAATTCTGATAACAGAGGTGGAGCAAATGGCGCCAGAATCCGTTTGGCACCCCAGAAAGATTGGGCAGGAAACGAGCCGGAAAGGCTGCAAAACGTATTGAATACATTAACCGACATTCAGGCAGGCTTAACCAAAAAAGTAAGCATAGCAGATTTAATTATTTTAGGCGGTAGCGCTGCGGTTGAAAAAGCGGCTCAGAAAGCCGGCATAGATGTAAAAGTTCCTTTTGAGCCGGGACGGGGTGATGCAGCCGAAGAAATGACAGATGTAGAATCGTTTGACGTGCTGGAGCCATTGCATGACGGGTACAGAAACTGGCTGAAAAAAGACTATGCCGTAGAGCCGGAAGAACTGTTACTGGACAGAACCCAACTGATGGGCTTAACGGCTCCTGAAATGACGGTGTTAATTGGCGGAATGCGTGTGCTGGGAACGAATCACGGTGGAAGCAAACACGGTGTTTTTACGGATAAACCGGGCGTCTTAAGCAATGATTTCTTTGCAAACCTTACGGATATGCGTTACGCCTGGGAACCTGTTAACGATCAATTATACAACGTCGTTGACCGAAAAACAGGCGCAACCAAATGGACTGCGACACGCGTAGATTTGGTTTTTGGTTCCAATTCTGTTTTACGTTCGTATGCCGAGGTTTATGCACAAGACGACAACCTTGAAAAATTTGTACAGGACTTTGTAAAAGCGTGGACAAAAGTTATGAATGCAGACCGTTTTGATTTGAGCAAATAAACCCGGCTGCACAAATACAGTCATATAAACGGACTGCCAGGCCTGTTCC
>JAWLDT010000048.1:0-3077 GCA_041686485.1 Bacteroidales bacterium
GCACTTGGGCTGCGTGACCTCGGCTGACCTGCTAATTGAAAAAGAGAAATGCTGGTAGACGCAGCACTGGGGCTGCGTTACTTAAGAAAAGGTGCGAAGACGCGAGGACGCGAGAATGCGAAGACGTGAGACTGCAAGGACGTGAGACTGCGAGGATGTGAAACCAATGAGAAAATCTTTGTGTCCCTGGTGCCTCCCGAAGGGTCGGGACAGGTTTGTGGTAAAAAAACCACGAAGACAAGAAGAACACAAAGTCGATCACTAAGCGTAAAACATGAAGCCTGCTGAAGCTAAGAGGGAGAAAAGGCACATACAGGCGAAGCAAATAACAGCGAAGCGTAATAACAGCGAAGTGTAATGACAATGCGCAGCACCAAATGACAAGACGAAGCCCTACAGGAGGCGTCACAACCTGCAAACGTAATTACAAAGCGCACAACCGCTTAAAACCCGCTAAGGCTCATGGTAACCGTCGGTATCAACAACAGGAAGCCAAGAATGATCAGGATGATCATCAGCGGCCCCATCCACTTTACCCATTTGTGATAAGGGATGCGTGCCACACCCAGCACGGCGATCAAAACACCTGATGTGGGGGTGATCATGTTGGTGAAGCCGTCGCCAAACTGGAAGGCCATCACCGCAGCCTGGCGTGAAATGCCGATCAGGTCGCTGAAAGGCGCCATGATGGGCATGGTGATCGCCGCTTTGGCTGAACCACTCGGAATAATAACATTGATGATGGTCTGGATCACATACATGACGCCCACAGAGGCCACATTGCCAAACTGCCCGAGGGATTGGGAGAGACCGTACAGAATACTATCAATAATACCACCATCTTCAAGCACAACAATGATTCCGCCGGCCAGGCCAACGATAATGGCTGCCGTCATGATATCCTTCACGCCATCCAGAAAAGAGAGGGCAATATTGTCGGCTGATTGGTTAACGGACATGCCGGAGGCGATGCCCATCGCCAGGAAGAGGGTCGCGATCTCCATCACATACCACCCATAACCCATCACGCCAACAATCAGGAAAACAATGGTGTAGACCAGCAACAGCAGGATGAAAAAGTGTACAGACTTCCGGAGGGTAAACACGCCGGCCAGGGCGAAAACCACAGCCGACACCGGCAGGATGCTAAGGGTCACAGATGCAGCGCCGATGGTAAGATCCGTCACCGGGTGCAAAAACGAATAGATGGTCAGCACCGCCAGGATCAGACCATACACCACCCAGGCCATGCGGGGCGTATAATACGTTACGTTAGCTGACTCTTCACGGTCTTTCTCACGCCAGTAAGCATCTTCCTCATACATGATAGAAGATTTCGGGTTCTTGCGAATCCTGGCTACATAGCGAAGCACAAACGCAATCCCGATAATGTTGATCACCACCCACGAGAAAAGACGGTATTCGATCCCGGAAAAGAGGGGAATATCAGCCAATCCCTGGGCAATACCAATAGTAAACGGGTTCAGTATGGCACCGGCAAAGCCCAGCTGTGACCCCACAAACACCATAGCTACTCCGGTGAGACTGTCATAGCCCATAGAGATAGCCAGCGGTATCAAAATGATCACAAAAGCAATCGTTTCTTCTGCCATTCCAAAAACAGCACCAAAAGTGCTGAATAACAGCATGATCAATACAATGATAAGGTTATCCACCCCTATATGCTGCATTAACCAGTTATTTTCCATCTTCCGCGTCTTGTTCAGAAACGACATAATCCCCACATCAATGGCTTTGGTGAGGTTCATGATCCAAAAGGCTCCGCCGATCATGAGAATAAATACGATAATATTGGCCTGCTTAACAAAACCGTTGAACAGGGCAGAAAACACCTGCCACGTCTGAGGCTCACTATCTATGGTGTATCCTTCAGGAAGTTCATCTTCATAGTAAAACGAAAGCGTGGTTTGTTCCTGACCATCAATCACAACAGTTTCTTCAATGTATTTACCCGGAGGAATCAACCAGGTAAGAATAGCAGCCATGACAATGATGGAAAAAACGATCACATAGGTGTGGGGGACTTTCTTAAACATAAAAAACGTATTTACAGATTACGGAGCACAAATAAATAAAAAATATTCGTTGGTATGGCTTAATTATCGGGCTATTCTTTCTGAATTGAAAAAATATCGCCAGGAAGATAAATGTCGAGTCGCAGGTTTTCTCCGCCCATTTTTTCGCGATAACGCGTTTGCGTGCCTTCCGGGTTTGTGTAAACCAGCACCTGGGCCTCCCCGACAACTTCTGCCTGGTTACCATTCACAATGATGGCTGTCGATTCATCAATGCCGATTCCCGGAAACGCCGGATATTCAAGCACAGCTGTTATCAGCCTGTTATGCCGGCTTCGCCAGACGAAATGCTGGTCAACGATAGCCGTCTTCAACAGGCCAAGTCCCGGGGCCAGCTCAATATTGTCCCATTCGATCACCGGGAAGGTAGAGCGGTATTCCTCATAGCGAAGCTCATCGCCCGTGATCATCATGTCGGACATCACGGCAGCGCCGGCACTGGTCCCGGCAATCACGGCACCATTGGCATAAGCTGTATGGATTGCATCCTTAATCGGATTATCCTTCACAATGTTCATAAACCGGTTTTGATTACCTCCGCTAATGTAGATGAGAGGGGCACTCCGTAATGAGTCAAGCCATTCCTCTTTTGGCGTTTGGTCGTGTTGAAAGTTAAAGCCGGCAACCCGATCCATGCCCTGCTCGTAGAACTGCTCTCCCGACCAGATGATGGCCGAATCGGGTAAAGAGCTTGACATGGGGAGGATGGCGACATAACCGGTATCCCGGATGCCGGCTTCTTCGATCATACGGTCGACCATTTCGGCCGGACGGCTACCACCTCCAATGATAAACAGCGTGCCTGCCGCATCATTATCCGTTTGATTGCCTGCCGGGCGCTGACAGGAGGCAAACAACATCATTAACGTAATAAAATAAAAAATGACAGGTCGTTTCATTTGTATAAAGTTTTGCAAATTTTATTTAAAGGTCTAAATGTCAAAACGTTTTGGTCAGCAGTTGGCCTTCTTCCTTCCAGCT
>JAWLDT010000048.1:3177-17045 GCA_041686485.1 Bacteroidales bacterium
CTTCCAGCTCCCTTAATCAGCGGTCTCATAAATATGGATATCTGTCAGAGCGATCGACCACAGGTCGGTAGATTCGTGATGCCGGAAGGCGACATAGATTGATTCCCCGGCATATTCTGACAAATTCAGGTTACGTAATTCCCACACCCAGTTTTCCATATCGGATGACAACCTCTCCGAATAGATCGTCTCAAAATCATCTGTATTGGTACCGGTAGTGGAAACCAGCACACTGTACTTTTCGGTTCTGAACTCCGGAGAGCTGGCGCGTGGCGTAACCTCAAACTCCAGGTCAGCACCATTTTTATCCTGAAGGTCGATCTCCGGGGTAATAATCCAGTTGTCCGGCGTCAGCACCTCCCCTGTCTCTGAAACCCATGAGTCAGACAAGATATAATACTCTCCTGCTGACGTGTCCCAGTACCAGTTATGTCCGTCATCATCATTGTCGATAAGGGTCCAGCCTTCGGGCGGGAAGTCATTTGCCAGGTCAGGATCATCGAACTGTTCACGGAAAATAGTGGGCACCAGGGTCATGCGTTCTGTTGCTTCCAGGTCATTGTAATGCAGTTCCTGTTCCGGTTCCACCTGGAGGATAACATCGTATACCCCACCTTCGGTATAGGTTTCAACCGGGTTTTCTTCGGTAGATGTATTTCCATTGCCAAAGTCCCAGAAATATCCTATTGCGTTAATAGACTGATTTTCAAAAGAAACATCATAATGGATCTCGCCGGTTTCTTCATCAGTAGACGTTTCAAAGCTGAACGAGAAGTCTGCCTGCGTGCTTGGGGTCGGGACACTCACTTCCTCTTCGGAACAGGAGGTAGTCATTCCGACTGCCAGGCAGCAAAAAACCGACAGCAAAGCAATTCTTTTTATGGTTTTCATAACATAATCCTTTTTCAGAAATTAATAACCCTCATTTTGATACATGTCTTCATGGAAATTGGTCAGAAGCTCACCAAGTGGTATGGGGAAGCGTGTCTGATAATTTTCTTCCACACCTTCCAGCTCCTCGATCGCCATCCCTGTCCTGACAAGGTCAAACCACCGGTGTCCTTCAAAAGCAAACTCCAGCTGCCGCATGTCGGCTACCTGTCTCATAAGCAGAAAGGGGCTGGTTGTCAATATTTCGGGCAGACGTGCCCTTAACCGTATTCTGTTAATATCTTCGCGGGCCAACTCCAGCTCCACTTCCCGTATCACATTGGCTTCGGCACGTATCAGATACATCTCGGCCAACCGGAGCACATACACATTGTCGGTGCCGGTTTCAATATCATTGTATTTAATGCAATAATAATTGTCTCCGTCCAGACCGATAGACGCTTCACGTCTTTCATCAGCAGATTCAAAGGCGTTATACAACTTCTCGGTAGGCGCGAATTCACGTCTGCCGCTGAGCGACGTAGGAAAGAAATATTCGGCCAGCCGGTTACGGTCCTGTTCTGTAAAATTGACTTCAAAGATAGACTCGTTACTGAAACTACCTTTAAACAAGTCAGCATATGTGGTTTCAAGCTCAGTGTCAGGATCTTCAATCACCTGAGTAGCAGCGCTGGCGGCTGCTTCGAGGTAATCTTCCTGGCCGGTGACTTCATAGTAATACAGGTTTACACGTGCTTCCAAAGCGCGCACAGAAACCAGCGAGGCTTTACCAAAGATCCTTTCCTGGCGGATATGGTCTTTTGCATAATCCAGATCATCAAATATCTGGTCGTAGACATCCGTTACAGGCTCCCTGGGAACGTTCAGGTCGTCATCCTCTGCACTGGAAATGGCTGTCCTGACCGGCACCGGGCCAAAGAGTCTGACAAGATCAAAATGGCCCATGGCACGTAAGAAGCGAAGCTCAGCTATATATGCTCCGGCTTCGGCTTCGGAAAGGTCATCAACCGACGGTATCTGTGCAATCGTATAATTCGTCCGGCTGATCATCCGGTAAATGTCACGCCAGATGCCTTCCACAATTACGTTATCAGCCAGAATAGTGTTGTTATCCATTTGGTTATAGCCGGCCGTAGTCCCCGTCCAGGTGAGGTTGTCAGCGGTCAGGTCTGCGGCAACAAGGAAGTTCCTGCCATAATAGCCGACAGCCTGTAAGGCAGAATAAGTACCTGTAATGGCGCTTTCCACATCCTCACGGCTCTCAATGGCCTCCTCGGCCGGAATGCTGTGATAAGGTTCCACGTCGAGCGCTTCACAGGCGGCAAAAGCCAGCAGCATCAATAATGGTATAATATATTGTCGTTTCATGGTCATTATTTTTTATGTTTATAGTTCTATCCGGATTCCGAGGGACGTTGTACGCACCTGCGGGTGTGTAAAAAAGTCCGTTCCACGTCGCAGCTCATCCGGACCGGCATAGTTCACCTCCGGATCCATCCCGCTGTAGTTGGTAAATGTCAGCAGGTTTTCGCCACGCAGGAATACCCTTGCACTGTGCATACCCATGCGGTCAGCAAAATCGGGACTAAGCTGATAGGAAAGGGATACATTTTTGACGCGCAGATAGGAGCCGTCTTCAATGAAGCGGGAAGATATGCGATTGTTGTTGTTGGGATCCAGTTCCGTGGCACGCGGAATGTCCGTTTCATCACCCGGCTCCCTCCAGCGGTCGAGAACAGCCGTTGTCTGGTTGTCGGATCCTTTCATGGATTCGATATAGATGCGGGTACCGTTGAAGATATCATTGCCATAGGAAAACTGAAGGAACACGGTCAGCTCCAGGTTCTGATAACGAAAACGGTTGTTCAGCCCGCCGGTAAAGTCAGGATTCGGATCACCGATTTTGGTGCGGTCTTCAGAAGTAATCTGACCATCACCATTGGTATCGGCAAACACGATATCGCCTGTTGAGGGGTCAACGCCCAGGCTTTTGTAGCCGTAAAAGATCCCCATAGGCTCACCTACCCTTACGCTGTTGCTTCCGCGACCAATATTATCGAGGGGTTGGTCATTGTACAGGGAGAGGATCTCATTCCGGTTTCGACTGATGTTGAAAGAAGATGTCCATGAGAAGTCCCTGTTCTCGATGTTGACTGTGCTAAGAGATACTTCAACCCCTTTGTTCTCCAGCTCCCCGATGTTTGAGGTGATGCTGCCATAGCCGGACGTATAAGAAATTGGACGGCTAAACAGCAGATCTTTGGTGTGGTTGTAGTAGTAATCCAGGCTCAGCTCTATCCGGTCGTTGAACATGCCAATGTCGAGTCCGGCACTATACTGATAGGTTGTTTCCCATTTCAGTTCAGGGTTGGCAATTCCCCTGGGATAGATGCCGGCCTCTCCGAGGTAGTTTGCACCACCTCCAAACAGGGCAAGGTAGGCAAAGTCAGGAATTCCGTCATTACCGGTAACCCCATAACCTGCTCGCCACCGCACTTCATTCAGCGGTGTGTCCCATTGTTTAAAAAAGTCTTCTTCTGACATACGCCATGCTACTGAAGCCGCCGGGAAAAAACCATATCTGTTTTCCTCACCAAAGCGTGAAGAGCCATCATACCGGGAAGTAAAGGAGAGGATATAGCGATACTGGTAATTGTAGCGCAACTGACCGAACACGGAGTTCAGGCCTCTGTCGGTAGCACTGGCAGAAGCATTGGATATGGTAGCAGCTTCGCTGATGTATTCAAAGTAAGGATTCGGGAAATCAACGCCACGGATATACTGGGTGCGCCGCTGGAACATCTCAAAAGAATAACCGCCCATCAGCTCCACGTTGTGATCCTGCGCAAAGGTGTTCACATACCTGAGTGTGTTGTTTGACACAAGGTTCAGCACATTGTTCTGCCCTTCCAGACCGATACCATTGGAGCGGGCGCCCTGCCGGGTGGTGGCGGGGTCATAGCTGTGTTCGCGAAGGCTCAGGTAGTCAAAGCCCCACTTGGTAGAGAAGGACAACTGGTCAAGGATACGGTAATCGGCACTCACGTTACCCAGGGTACGGTAGGAGTGTGCTTCATTGATGGCTTCTTCGCCGATGGCCACCGGGTTAGCGAATGGTGCATCTTCATTATAGCTGCCATCCTCATTATATACCGGATATATAGGCGGGTTGGCGATGGCGTTGGCCAACGGTGCATTCAATGACTGGTCACCCTCTACCCTGTTGTTTAAGGAGTAGGAAAAGTCCACATCCATTCCCAGGTCGAGGTTGTCATTCACCTTGTGATCGAGGTTAACCCTTCCGCTCAGCCGTTCATATGAAGTGCCCAGCAGGATCCCTTCCTGATCGAAATAATTTCCGGAAACAAAAAACCGGGTTTTCTCATCCCCGCCGGTGGCCGAGAGCTCATAGCTTTGTGTCGGGGATGTCCGGAGCACGTGGCTGAGCCAGTCTGTGTCAACCATGTCGTCGGGGTTATCAGGCTGTGTGCCTTTAAGGTCGTGCCATTGACTTGCGTTCAGCATCTCCAGTCTGTTTTCAATATCCTGAATGCCGTAACTGGCGTTGAAGTTTATCCTTGTTTCCTGTTCCTGACCGCGTTTGGTGGTTATCAGGATGACGCCATTGGTCGCCCGGGCACCATAAATGGCGGCCGAGGAAGCATCTTTCAGCACGGTCACCGACTCGATGTCGTTGGGGTTGATGTCGGACAAGGCGTCGATACCCTGCCCGGAAAACCCAACCTGGCCATAGTCGCCGGTAGTAATCGGGATACCATCCACGACCACCAGCGGTTGGTTGCCGGCAGAGATGGAGCTGCTTCCGCGTATCCGGATGGCACTGGCCGCGCCCGGTGTACCTGAGCTCTGGGTAATGTTTACCCCGGCCGACCGTCCCTGCAGGACGCCGTCGAGGGTTGGCATGGTAGATTCTTCCATGTCCTCAGCACCAACAACTCCAACAGAACCGGAGATCAACCGCCGGGACTCACTACCATACCCTGTTACAACCACTTCGCCCAGCTGGGCAACATCGGACTCCATGCCAACATTAATGGTGGTTCGTCCTTCAATGGGAATGGTTTGGGATCTCATACCCACATAAGTGAAAACCAGGGTGTCATTGGGGTGGGCCTCTATTTCATAAAACCCTTCCGAATCGGTAATGGTACCACGGTCTGTACCCTGAACCATGACCGTAACCCCCGGCAGCGTAATATCATCTTCGCTGACGGAAGTCACCACACCGCTAATACTGATCTGTTGCGCCTGCCCGGGGATGATGAACAGACAGAGAAACAGAAGCATTAAACCTGTTCTTTTCATAAACATTGTTTTTATAAATGATTGATTGATGATCTATTCTTCCTGGAAATATCAATTCCTTATTCCTGTTACTCGTAGGTTCCTTTTTTCAGCATCCGGCCATCCCTGATCATCAGGCTGCCCATGGCTGTCATATGCACGATGTTATAATCGCTGTCAACAAACACCAGGTCAGCGTCCATGCCCTTGCCGATAGTTCCTTTACCCCTTAGCTGCAGGGTGTCGGCAACATTGGCGGTGACGGTCCGGAGTGCTTTATCCAGTCCGAGTCCTTCTTCCTCAACGGTATCTTTAAGCTCATCCAGCATTGATTTCAAGCCGCCGGTCTCCAGCTCCACGAGCTTGCCACTTTTATCGAAACGTGGAAGAGAGCCGCAACCATCGCTGCTCATTGTGATATGTTCGAGGGGAACACCAGCGCCAAGCAAGGCCACAATGGCTTTGGAGGGTTTCACTTCATCGTCGGGGAAGAAGGGATATGCGCTGGTGGTCAGATCGACATACCCTTTTTTGCCATATGTTTTAGCGTCTTCAAAGATTTGTGTGTTTCGGTTGCAGTGGGTCGGCAAAAACTGTTTCAGCGACAGCTCGCTGGTGGCAACAGCATCATAAAGGGGCTGAAATGGATGTTTCGCATCACCCATGTGGATGTTCACGATACCGGCCTTGCCGCCAAGCATTCCTCCTACCCGGGCATGTGCAGCAAGCCGGATCAGGTCAGAAGTGTCTGGTGTGGATGACCGGTGGTCGGAAAGGGCGATCTCCCCGGCGCCGATCACTTCATCGATCAGGGAGATGTCTTTGCCAACGTCACCAAGGATCGTGGGCGTGGGAACCTGGTAGGCGCCGGTATACATCCACGCACTCACGCCCTCTGCACGAAGGGCTTTGGCTTTCATCAGCACCGATTCGACATGACGGGTCATGCCATCGGTGCCCAGACATCCGACGACGGAGGTCACACCGGCCGAGAGCATCTGGCTGAGCTGTATTTCCGGCGTACGACTGGCCGGCCCTCCTTCACCCCCGGCACCGGCGATATGCACGTGCGAATCTATCAGTCCCGGAATAACCCTCAGACCACCTGCGTCTATTACGTCATCAATCATTCCGGAGGGAATAGCCAGGTTGGCGCCAATGGCAACGATGTGGTTTCCTGCAGTCAAAACATCCATCACTCCAAGCGGTTCAGGAGCAAATACATTACACTTCTTAAATAATATCATACCATCCATTTTTGTTACATCAGGATACTATATTGTAACCGACCCAGGAATTCTACGCCATTCTGATCAAGAAAAAAATACTGGATCCGCCTATGGTTTAACCCGCTAACCGGAATTGTTCACAAAACATTCTGTTGAATTGAATTCCATTCCCACCTATGCGAAAAGTTTGACTACGTTTATATATTAATCCGACTAAAAGCTTCAATAATACTATACTTGCACTGTAATTCCCTTTTACAGGGGGCTTCGGAAACAACCGGTCAAAAGCTTTTTTTTTACAATATTACTAAGTTTTTTAATATGTACAATGGTTTCAATGGCTTAATTGCTCCTAACACGATATTGTGTGCCTTAAAAAAACGCGTTACCTTTACAGTAAAAACAAAGGCTCATAAAACAGATGGTTATGACAGACTTTTCCCTGACCCCGGAGATTAAAGACGAGGATGTCAAACAACGCACGGAGCAGCTACTGGATATACCGGAGGAGACACTAAACCTGCCTGAGGTCTATAAAGACATTCTGGGTATGATAGATCTCACTACCCTGGAGGGTGCGGATACCCGGAAAAAGGTAGAGGATCTTTGTGTGGAAGCACAGTCATTCTCTTCCATGCAGGACGGTTTACCTGACGTAGCGGCTGTATGCGTTTATCCGCCATTTGTGGCGCCTGCCCGCAAGGCACTGGAAGACAGCAACATCCAAACTGCCTCGGTAGCCGGCGCTTTCCCATCGGGTCAGTCTCCCCTTTTTGTGAAAATGGCTGAAGTACGCTATGCGGTTGATGAAGGGGCACAGGAGATTGACATGGTAATTTCCAGGGGCAAGTTTCTGGAAGGTGAATATAATCTTGTCTTTGATGAGATAGCTGCTATTAAGGAGGCCTGTAAGACAGCACACCTCAAGGTGATCCTGGAAACGGGCGAATTGGAAACGGCAACCAACATTCGGCGCGCGAGCGAGATTGCCCTGAAGGCGGGCGGCGATTTTCTGAAGACCTCTACCGGCAAGATCAAGCCTGCGGCCACTCCGGAAGCCATGTTGGTCATGCTGGAAGCAATACGGGAGCACCATAAAAAAACCGGCCACATGACCGGTATGAAGCCTGCCGGAGGCATCTCCGACCCGGCAACAGCCCTGTCGTATTACTGGCTCACCAGGAAGGTGCTCGGCAAAAAGTGGCTGACAAAGAAGTATTTACGCTTCGGCGCCAGCCGGTTGGCAAACACACTGGTGGAGGCTATCCGCAGTGCAAAAACCGCCTGACAAGTTTCATGGTCTCTTCCCTGTCATTGCTGATCTGCTCCCGCAAGTTTTCATCCTGGTAGCTTTTCAGTTCATTGATCACACCCTCAATTAACGATTCAGGAAAGACGTCGTATTTGTTGAAGATGTCTGCCTGCTGCTTAAGCTTATCCGCCGCTGTGGAGCAAGAATACGGAAGCTGGGCCAACGATTCCTGGCGTGCTTTGTGCTTCTTATCAAAAATGTTAACATCCACATAGGTTTTCCGGGCAAACTCAAGGGCATCGGGCATCTCCAGCCCATGACGGGCACCCACACAAAGACCGGCAATCAGCAGATAAATATCGGCCGAACCATCCGGGCAACGGAACTCGTAAGTCTGCTTGTCGCTGAAATCAAGATTCAACGGTTGCTCCTGCGGGTTTTCTTTTTGAACCATATCCCCGGCGCCAACCCAGCCCAGCGGTACACGTACCAGGGCGGAGCGGTTTCTCTCCCCCCAACAAACGTTGGTAGGCGCCTCCTGGTTGGGTACCAGTCTGAAATAGCTGGTCGGAATGGTATTGCCAAATGCTGACAGCGAAGGAGCAATATCCAGCACCCCGGCAATGGCTTTTTGAGCCACCTCACTAACGCCTCCATTTTCCAGGGTCACATTCTTGCCATCTTTCATCATACGCATGTGGATATGCAGGCCACTGCCGGCTTTCCCGGCGGTGATCTTCGGTGCCAGACTCACGGTTACCCCATACTGATATGCTACCTGGCGCAGGATCCATTTGGCAATGATCAGCTGATCGGCAGCCTCTTCAACATGGGTAGGAAGAAACTCAATCTCATTCTGTTCGTATTCATGCTCCTCATCCGAAAAATTGCCCACCTCTGAATGGGAATACTTGATCATGGCACCGGTTTGTGCCATCGCCATCATGGCATCCACACGCAGCTGTTCCCATTTCACAAAAGGTTCAGACTCATGATAAGCACGCTGGTCATTGGCACGATACAATGGGTTTTTGTCGCTGATCACATAATATTCGATCTCTCCCATCACCTCCATGGAATAACCTGTTTTCTTTTCCAGCTCCTGATGGGCTTTGCGCATAATATTTTCCGGCGCACTCTCCATCGGATTCCCGTCTTTGTCGTAATAGGAACACATAATATCCAGGGCTGGTACTTCAGAAAAAGGATTCACAAATGCTGAGCGGTATCTGGGTACCACGTAAAGGTCAGAAGAGCCTGCTTCCAGGAAGGAAAACAGACTGCTGCCATCAACGCGCTCACCCGTGGAGAGGACATGTTCGAGATGCTCGCGGCTTTGAACAGGAACATTCAGGGACTTCAGGCGGCCGTCACCTCCCACATAGCGGAAGTTAACCATCTCAATATCATTTTCTTCAATAAAATGAATGAGGTCCTGACGGGTAAATTCAGCAGGCTTTTTATGTAAAAAACGAACTAACGGATTGGGGTTTAATGTAAATTGCCTCTCTTCCATAACTACCTATTTTTATGTATTTTATTTTATTTTGAAAAAATGTTCGCCAAACATAAGGAAAAAAAACAAGCCCGTAATAATCCGTTCATAAGATTTTTTGAATTCTGCATAACACATTCTGCTGCATTGAACTACTATCCCGTCCATACAGGAAAAGGTGATCCTTTTTGCTTACGTTTTGAGTGGTCTTTGTGTAATTTTTTTGTAACACTCCTGTCCCAACCAATCGGGAACGTTTCATCGAGTAGTACACAACGTATCACTAAGTTTAAGAATGAATCCGGTTAAGAAAGCCTGCGGAAAAAGCCCGGGCGGGAGGTGAAACAATCATGGAAAGCCTGCCTGAGATCAAACAAGGTTATTGGTTGCGCTTTCTGCGAAAAATCGAGCCCTGTTTGCCTCCGGTACGGATAAAAAAACCATGATACCTGGCAGGCATCATGGTTTTTTCGAAATTTTAGCGGAACAGGATTAATCAACCTGAATTTGTTTGCTCAGGCGTGCTTTTTCCTGCTTAGGTACGCTGATGTACAGAATGCCGTCTTCATAGCGGGCATTGATGTTCTCCACATCGGCTGTTTTCGGAATGGCAAAGGAGCGGGTGAATCCTTCCATATCGTATTCATGGCGGATGTATTCACCTTCCTGCTCATCTTCTTTTTTCTCAAACCCGACCGTTAACAGGTTCTCCTCCATGTTGAGGCTGAAATCCTCCTTATTCATTCCCGGCACAGCCAGCTGTATTTCAAAGCTGTCTTCTTTTTCCAGGATGTTGGTTGCGGGTATGCAACCGCAATTTTTTTCAAATCCGGACTGAAAGTTCCTGTTGAACATTTCGTCCATCATACCGGTAGATACGGGGCGTTTATGCCATTGAATAATTGTCATAATGTTATCTGTTTAGGGTTTATACTTGTTTTTTTTACTGTTGGATACAAACCCTGTACCGTTGTGTATAGAAGCAAAAAATCGGCCATTTTGACTGTTTTTGGGTGCTTTAACAGCCAACATTCAGCCATTTTGGCTTTTTTCGCTTGTTTTTTTGCAGCGTGTTAGGTGCCAATCAATGACATTTATACGCATACAAACATCCGTTATGCATTCAAAAATTCATTATATTTGACCGTAGGGTATAAAGAATTTACAGACATCTGATAACGATGGACGCTACGAATGCTGAAAAGAATCATACTGAAAAGGATCATGCCGAGAAGGGTCTACAGTTTCGGCTTATTTCGGATCCGCTGGCTTATTTCACGTTGATGTTGAACGACATCAAAAAAGCGACCCGTTACATTCACCTTGAGATTTACCGTTTCCGCAATGACCCGGTTGGCGTACGTTTTCGCGATTACCTGGTAAACAAATGCCGCGAAGGTGTTGAGGTTCGTTTGCTGATCGATTCCTGGGGGGCATCTTCGGGCCATTCATTCTTTCAGGAGTTAATAGATGCCGGTGGGGAAGTGACGTTTTTCAAAAAAATCCGTTTCAACTGGGATGCGTTTACGAAAAGTCATCGCCGGGATCACCGGAAAATCCTTGTTATCGATGATGAGATCACCTATATTGGCTCCGGGAACATTTCAAATTACTCGCTCAACTGGCGGGAGTCGATGTTCCGGATAAAAGGACCGATTGCAAAAACGTTCAGGCAGGTTATTGATGAGAATTTTAAGATTCACAACAAATATTTTTATGATAAGCCGGGTTACGCCAAACCCCTTCTCTACAATGGTTTTGAGATTATTCGTGATGTGCCGTCCATGACCTATCAACCTGTAAAGAAAAAGTTTTTTCAACTCATTAACGAGGCGAAGCGGGAGATCATCATCGAGACGCCCTATTTCCTGCCAGGTAGTAATTTGCGGAAGGCTTTGGTGATGGCTGCGCGCAGGGGTGTAAAGGTTTTTGTTCATATCCCGCGGAAATCAGACGTCCGGATCATGGATGTACTTACGTCAAAATACATGGGAGAACTGGCCGAAACGGGCATCCGTCTCTTTTTCTATCTTCCGCAGAACCTGCACGCCAAATTATTTATTGTTGATCGTACAAGCTTTGTGGTGGGGTCTTCGAATTTTGATTACCGCAGTTTCCGTTACCAGCATGAGGTTTGCCTGGCAGGTGAGCATAAAAGTCTGGTCCGCCAGCTGGTTAATCATGCCAACGAGACCCGCAAAGAATCAGTGCCCTTCAATTACGAAACCTGGTCGCACCGGCCAATTATCCAGCGTTTCTTTGAGTGGGTCCTGATTCCTTTCCGGCATCTTTTTTAGTGTATACAAACAGCAGCCGGCGGTCATTTTCAATTCTTTTTCTTATTTTTGGGCATCAAAATTTATAATCTTCATATAAAATGCTAAAAAACATTTCCCAACTTCATGATATGGCGCGTGGTAACAGCAGGAGACGCCTTGCTCTGGCTGCGGCACATGACGCCAATGCGATTGACGCTGTTATGAATGCCCACGATAATGGTTTGATAGACGGTATTCTGATCGGCGAGGAACAAAAAATACGACAAATAGCCAAAGAAAAAGGGCTTGATTTGTCTGCTTACACTGTTATGGACGAACCTGACAATGCGCTGGCGGCGGCAAAAGCCGTGAAAATGGTCAGGGATGGTGAGGCTGAAGTGCTCATGAAAGGAAACCTGGGTACCGGTACCCTCCTGAAAGCAGTCTTAAACAAAGAACAAGGGCTCCGCACGGGAGAGCAAATATCCCATCTGGCCATTTTTGAGCTTGATGCCTACCACAAGCTGATCGGACTGACGGATGCGGCCATGAACATCGCTCCCGAATTTCACGAGAAGGTATCCATAACCCGTAATGCCGTAAATTATTTCCGGCAACTGGGTATTGACCGTCCAAAGGTAGCCATGCTAAGCGCCGTTGAAACGGTTAATCCGGCCATGAAATCCAGTATGGAAGCCAGTGCCATTGCCAAAATGGGCGACCGTGGCCAGATTAAGAACTGTGTGATCGATGGTCCGCTGGCTTTTGATAATGCGGTCAGCCAAAGAAGCGCTCAAACGAAAGGCATTTCAAGCCCTGTGGCCGGCGATGCAGATATTCTGGTGTCTGACGCCATCGATGCGGCAAACGTCCTTTACAAGGCGCTTATTTACTTCGCAGGGGCAAAATGTGCGGCGGTCATACTGGGAGCAGCTGCACCTGTTGTGTTAACCTCCCGGGCTGATTCAGATGAAACGAAGCTCAACAGCATCGCCCTGGCGGCAGCGGTAAAATAATGTTCAATCAATAAATAAATAAATTTCATGGCAAAAGAACTCATTTTAGCAATTAACCCTGGTTCCACATCTACTAAAATCGCCGTTTTTCAGAACACCAAAGAGGTCTTTCTGAAAAACATCAAACACTCCCTGGAGAAGCTTCAACAGTATGAAAAAATAACGGATCAATATGGTTTTCGAAAACAGATCATCCTGGAAGAGCTGGAGGGCGCTTCCTTTGATGTCAAAGATATCCGGATCATTGTTGGTCGCGGCGGGGTTGTTAAGCCGATACCTTCTGGTGTTTACCGCGTAAATGACCGTTTGACAGAAGACCTGAAGGCAGGGTTTCTGGGAGAGCACGCAAGCAGTCTGGGTGGACTGATTGCCAAAGACATAGCAGAATCTCTCCCGGATGCGGAAGCTTTTATTGCGGACCCTGTTGTTGTGGACGAACTGAATGATATTGCACGCATTTCGGGCCACCCGGAAATTGAAAGGGTGTCGATCTTTCATGCCCTGAACCAAAAAGCCATTGCCCGCCAGCATGCAAAGCTCGTTTCGGCAAGATATGAAGACCTGAACCTGTTGGTCGCTCACCTGGGTGGGGGCATCACTGTTGGTGCGCACCAAAAGGGTCGCGTCATTGATGTTAATCAGGGTCTGGACGGTGATGGACCGTTCTCCCCGGAGCGAACCGGTACCCTTCCGGCGGGTGCCCTGGTAAAACTTTGCTTTAGCGGCAAATACAGTGAGGAAGAGATCAGGCGGATGATAACCGGTCAGGGCGGGTTGGTTGCTTATCTTGGTACAAACGATGCCCAGGAAGTCGAGAAACGTGCACAGGCGGGTGATGAAAAAGCCGCCCTGATCCAGGACGCCATGGCTTACCAGGTAGCAAAAGAAATCGGGGCCATGTCGACCGTATTGAATGGTGAAGTGGATGCCATCCTCCTGACCGGCGGCATTGCATACGGCAAACCGTTCGTTGCGGCCGTAAAAAACAGGGTCATTCACCTCGGACCGGTCTATGTCTATCCCGGCGAAGATGAGATGCGTGCCCTTGCCATGAACGGCCTGCGTGTACATTCGGGCGAAGAGGAAGCAATGGAGTATAAGTAAATAAGCTCGAAGCAGTGAAGAAGTTAGAAGGTAGATGTTATATAGCACAACATATTTGACACTTTTTTGACACTGTTAGAAAATCCGGGGAAACCCCCAGCCCCCTGGGGGGCGCCTAACAGTCGATTTCATAGAGACGTCTCAGAGCTCGACGCTGGAAGGAAGAAATGAATGGTTGCAGGGCTTGACCTGTCAAACTGAAAAATATAACCGCAAAGGCGCAGAGGTCACAAAGAGAACCTTGGCGTTCTTTGCGTCTTAGCGGTGAAAAGAATAAACCCCCGTAATGACAGCGCTTTAGCGCCAAATGACAAGGCG
>JAWLDT010000048.1:17145-21175 GCA_041686485.1 Bacteroidales bacterium
CGTAATGACAGCGCTTTAGCGCCAAATGACAAGGCGAAGCCTTACATGCCGGGTGAAGCGTACGTAACGTTTACTGTTCCCCCCTGGGGAGATACACAAAAAAGGTGCTTCCCTGGCCTTCTTCCGAAATAAATGATACGCTTCCATTAAAACTCTCAATAATATTTTTGACCATAGCCAGTCCCAGGCCCATTCCTTTCGCTTTAGTGGTAAAGTAAGGATTAAATATATGTGCTTTATCCTGTTCCGTGACTCCTGATCCCCAGTCGGTTATCTCAGTTTTGAAATAATCTGTTTCGCGGATACAGCGTATCCGGATGGTTGCTGTTTCGCCTTTGCCATAAGACTGTACGGCATTGCTGATCAAATTGGTAAAGACCCTGCGTAGTTGGTTATTATCGGCAAACACGGGCATTGGTTGATCATCCGGGGGCGTTTCGAGGTAGATATTTACATTTTCGAAGTCCTGATAGAGTTCCAGCACTTCAGGGATCAGTGCCCGCAGGTCAATTTGTTCTTTTTTCCCGGCGGGCATCTTCGCAAAGTCAGAAAACTCCCCGGCAATCACCGACAGGTTGTCAATCTGTTCAATCATGGTTTTGGTAAACCGCCCCAGGCGCTCATCCCAGTCAGGGGCCTGTTCTTTCCAGGCTTTTTCAAGGTATTGCACATTGAGACGCATCGGCGTAAGCGGGTTTTTGATCTCATGAGCTACCTGTCTTGCCATCTCTCTCCAGGCGGTCTCCCGCTCACTCCTGGCCAGTAATTCGGCACTGACCGTCAGCTCGTCTATCATACGATTATACTCCCGGATCAGCTCTCCAATTTCATCCTCCCTCGTCCAGTGAATTTTCTGATTGGTTTTTCCCAGCCTGACCCGGCTCAACTGTTCACGTATAAGCTGAAGCGGTCTGGTCATATAATTTGAGATAAAAAGAGCCACTACGACGACCAGCACCAGCAAGAACAGATAAATATTGATAAAGGCCACCAAAAAGTAGGACATTTCACTGCGCAATTCTTCCTGCTTGGCAAAATAGGGCAGATTCAGATAGCCCAGGACCTCGTTGTAGCGATTGTATACCGGCGTATAGGCCGACATGTATTCGAGGTTGCCAATATGTTCGGTATGCACGAAACGACTCTTTTGTTCTTCATGCAGATGATGATAAGCCAGTCTGTTCATTTTGCTGCCCACAAGGCCTTCCTCAAATACTTTCGGGCGGCTCGATGCCAGGAGAAAGCCATCCGGGTCATACAGGTTGATGTCGGTAAAAAACACATTGGCGTATTCCAGTAACAGATCATAGAAGTAGTACTCCATGGAAGGATCCAGCGAATAGGCGTCCCCCAGCTCATTTTCCAGTTCCACCAAAATACTGTGGGTTTTTTCATTCAACATGGAGAGGTTTTTGTCTTCATACATGTTGTAAATGACCCAGGCCGATACACCGCCTATCGTTAGTGCCGAAACGACCAGAATGGCCACCATGGAATACTGCAGACGTCGCCGCAGGGTAATTGTAAACAATTGTGCGGGTTTTTTCCGGCTGGTGAGCAGCCAGAATATCACCACCAGGATAAAAAAGGTGATAAACAGGTAGGAAAACGGCGCCATTGTTTCCAGAAACGTCTTTTGGGGCCTGCTGATGATATATAACGTTTCTTCGTCTTTCTGGTATATGAGGTGGTTGTAGCCATCGAAGTCAATTACCTTGAATTCATTTTCCGGAGATTCATACACAGCAACATCCACATTATACATAAATGGCCCGGACTCATTCACCAGCAATCCTTCTTTGTAGGTAGCATAAGAGTAATTAACCAGTTCGCGGTTGATATCAATGGTTTCGTCAATCAGCAGTTCAGGAAACCCCATGTCGCGTACGATATATTTGGCATCGAACTCGAGATAGACATGATAGACCGGCATCTGTTCCGTCCCTTCTTCCTGGCCGATGGCAATCCTTGTTATATAGCTATTTCGTCCGGTGTCGTTATCGAGATAAATCAGCTTGTCGCTAACTGTTTCAACACCAACCCTTTGTATATAGTCTGAAAAAAATGCTGCGCATTCCCGTTCAACATTATCCGGTTTTATCAATAATATTTCACCAGGCTGACAGACAGTAACCTGCAGTTCATATTTCGCCCAGAAGTCATAGAAATAGTGGTGTCTCAAGTAATTATGGATAACTGTTTCGTTGTAGGGGTCTTTTCTGACAAGATTTTGGAGCTGATTGTCGCTAAACAGGGCATCTTCAAGCTCTTCAAACAGAAATTCGGCAACGGGGTCCTGTTCAGTAGCAAGTTGTTTAACAAGGGTTTTTCGTGTTTCGAGATCTTTTTCCTTGTTAAAATAGTGTAATGCGATGGACGCGATCAGGCTGAACAGAAACAGGGAGATGACCAGCGTAGCGAATGTTTGTCGGGGCCCTGGTTGTTGGTGATCAAGCTCAAAGACCAAAAAGGCGGCTATCGCAAGCATCCATACCAATGGGGAAGCGCCCCATATGATCCATGTCAGCAGGAATAAAACGGCAAAAGTAGCTGCACAACTTAACCTGGTATCTTTGACTGATTTGAGAATATTCAAAGCAAGCCGGCACAGTACAATACTGAAGAAGAAAAAAGCGAAAAAGATAAAACCGATGATGATAAAGCCTGCCAGGCTATAGATATCAAGATTAAAGATGAAATTTACGTCCAGGCTCAGGTTGGAGCTGATCACAAGGCCTTCGATCAGGTACAATGCCAGGCTGCAGATCAGGTAGATAGCGGCAAAGAGTCCCATGCTGCTAAAAACGGCTGTGTTTCGGTTTCTGATTGAAGCAAGGTTAAATTTTCGCAGATGGTGAAAAAGGAAATACCCTATTATGGTAATGAATGCGACATTCATTAGCAGGTCACCCAGGGAGGGCAGAAAGGGAGAGGCATGATAAAGCTCAGGGGAAAACATGCGGCCTTGATAAAAAACACGGGGGATCTGCCACCAGAAACTGACCAAACGAACCAATGCCATGGTAATCATAAACCCACCGATGGCCAAACCCCGTTTTTTGATGCTAAACAGGCGGGAAAAATAACGGAAAGCGTAGTATATGATCATCGCGAGTCCCCCAATAGCCAGCATCAGCGACAGGACATACACGGCGGTCAGAGGCTGCACGAGTGCTCCCTCCCTTCTTAACACCAGTGAAAACAGATACGACCCGTCGGCACCCGTCACAGGTATCCCCTGGTCTTTCCGGTCAGACAGGAAAAACACATCTTCCAGGTCTGGCATTGCATCATCAAACTGGTTGACCAGGTATTGATTCTGATACGCAAAGTCTTTTTTGAGGGCATAATAAATCACCAGGGTTTTTTCCTGTACACGCTCTGTCTGATAGTAGTACCATCCGTTTTGTAGTTGTTTAACACCGATACTGTCATCGGGTGCCTGATAATCTGATTGGGGTATAGCATTATGAGACCAGAACAGAAGGTTGTTGCCCTCGTAAACAGTAAAGATCAGGTTTTTCTCTTTATACAGGCTGCTTAAGTGTTCAAGGTATTCTTTGTCCTTAAGGACCTCACCTTCTGTATGCCGGTATTCTTCGATGAAGTCTGAAAACAGTTCTTTGATTTTTTGTTCCTGCAGATGAAACGCTTCCTGAAAGCGGCTGGCATGTTGTTTCGTGTCGGTAGTCACATGTCTGGCGTTATATACAATACTGCTAATCACGATCAGCAGACATGCAATGATTATTTGTCTCAGGAAATGCTTCAAGGAGGAGCCAGGCATTGCAAAAACCCTTTGGTGGAACAGTATAAACAGCGGACACAGGCACCGCTAAGCTAAGTTACACAAAATTTTATCAGCTTACGTACCATCCTTAACAAAAGCTATACCAAACATTGTTCCATGTAGAACATGATGGGGTATAAAGAAGCTTGAAGCTCGAACCGGAAGTAATCAGTGAACTACCGTAATGACGGTGCTTGAGCTTTCACAAAAAAGTGAAAAGTGAAAAGTGAAAAGTGAAAA
>JAWLDT010000049.1:0-2844 GCA_041686485.1 Bacteroidales bacterium
TTCACTTTTCACTTTTCACTTTATCACTGTTCTTACAAAAATAATGCTTTTTCATTAGATGATATACAGCCGGCAGGTTCAGACAGTGATGTTTTTTATATATTTGGGAAAATCATTCATTTCTTATGGTAAAATAAGGCATATGGAACCCAAACAGTCCGGCAATATTCTGTCACGTGTGGTGATCAGGGATTATAAGCAAGGCGATTATGAGGCTATAATTGCATTATGGGCTGAAACCGGTCTGGGGGGCGTCCACCGTGGAGATAATCGCGACGTCATTGAAGAAAGCCTTCGTATTGGCGGCAAGCTGTTGGTGGCCGAACTGGATGATGGCCGGTTGGTGGGCACCAGCTGGATGACTTACGATGGCCGCCGGTTGCATTTGCATCACCTGGGTGTTGCCCCCGAATGTCAACGCCGCGGGCTCGGCCGGCACCTGACAGTGGTTTCACTGGCATTTGCCCGGGAGCGGAACATCCAGACCAAGCTCGAAGTACATCAAAGCAACCATGCTGCCATAGCCCTGTATAAGTCGCTGGGCTTTCAGTATCTTGGTGACTATGATGTGTATATCATCAGGACGTTTGTTTGATTCGATGAACAGTGAAAGAAGCAGGGGCATCAGGATTCCTGTCGCGATTCCAGCAGGACCGACAGGATTTTGATGGCGGCATCGGAGATGACCGTACCGGGTCCAAAAACGCCCATAACGCCGGCGTCGTAAAGGAACTGATAATCCTGTGCGGGGATGACCCCGCCTACGATCACCATGATGTCTTCGCGCCCCAGCTTTTTCAGTTCTTCTATAATTTGTGGTGCCAGCACCTTATGACCTGCTGCCAGGCTGGATACGCCCACCACATGCACATCGTTTTCCACGGCCTGACGGGCGGCTTCTTTCGGTGTCTGGAAGAGTGGTCCCATATCGACGTCAAATCCGATATCGGCGTAAGCCGTTGCCACCACTTTGGCGCCGCGGTCGTGGCCATCCTGACCCATCTTGGCGATCATGATACGGGGCCGGCGGCCTTCCAGCTTCGCGAAGTCGTCTGCCATCTTTTTGGCTTTGGCAAAACTGTCGTTGTTGTCTATTTCCATTGAATATACTCCTGAAATTGAACGTATCACCGCCTGATAGCGGCCATAAACTTTTTCACAGGCCTGGGATATCTCTCCCAGGGAAGCCCGTTTCCTTGCGGCGTCTACGGAAAGCTCCAGCAGGTTGCCTTCGCCCGTTTCACAAGCCTGGGTGATCTTGTCCAGTGCCTGTTGTACTTCTTCCGGATTGCGCTCACTGCGCAGTTTTTCCAGCCTTCTGATCTGGGCGTTCCTGACGGCGGTGTTATCCACATCGAGGATATCAATCGGGTCTTCCTGGTCGCGGCGGTATTTATTCACCCCCACGATGGTGTCCTTCCCACTGTCGATGCGGGCCTGCTTGCGGGCTGCTGCTTCTTCGATACGCATCTTGGGAACCCCTGTCTCGATGGCTTTTGCCATGCCGCCCAGGCCTTCAATCTCCTGAATATGCTCCCAGGCGCGTTTGGCGATATCCCGGGTGAGTGCTTCCACGTAATAAGAACCTGCCCAGGGGTCGATCGCCCTGGTCACCTTGCTTTCTTCCTGTAGATAGAGCTGGGTGTTTCGGGCGATGCGTGCGGAAAAGTCGGTCGGCAGTGCGATGGCTTCGTCGAGGGCGTTGGTGTGCAACGACTGGGTGTGGCCCAGAACCGCACCCATGGCTTCGATGCAGGTGCGGGTCACATTGTTGTAGGGGTCCTGTTCGGTGAGGCTCCAGCCAGATGTCTGGGAGTGGGTCCGCAATGCCAGCGACTTCGGATTTTTCGGGTTGAACTGTTTTACCAACTTGGCCCACAGCATACGTGCTGCCCGCATCTTGGCGATTTCCATAAAGTGGTTCATGCCGATCGCCCAGAAGAACGAGAGGCGAGGGGCAAAGTCGTCGATATCCATGCCGGCATCCACGCCCGTGCGAATGTATTCAAGTCCGTCGGCCAGGGTATACGCCAGCTCAATATCACCGGTAGCCCCGGCCTCCTGCATGTGGTAACCACTGATGGAGATAGAGTTAAAGCGGGGCATGTTTTGGGATGTGTACCTGAAGATGTCGGCAATGATCCGCATGGAAGGCAGCGGCGGGTAGATGTAGGTGTTACGCACCATAAACTCTTTCAGGATGTCATTCTGGATGGTCCCCGTCAGCTGGTCGGGCGACATACCCTGCTCTTCGGCCGCTACAATATAAAATGCCATGATCGGCAGCACTGCACCGTTCATGGTCATGGATACGGACATTTTATCCAGGGGGATCTGGTCGAACAGGATCTTCATGTCGAGGATAGAGTCGATGGCGACACCTGCCTTGCCGACGTCGCCGGAAACCCTTTCGTGGTCGGAGTCGTAGCCACGGTGGGTGGCCAGGTCGAACGCCACGGAAAGCCCTTTTTGCCCGGCTGCCAGGTTGCGGCGATAAAAGGCGTTTGATTCTTCCGCCGTGGAGAACCCGGCATACTGACGGATGGTCCATGGCTTCATGTTATACATGGTGCTGTAAGGGCCCCGCAGGAAAGGAGGCAGCCCCGCTGCATAATTCAGGTGCTCCATGTCAAGAAGGTCATCCGGGCCGTACACCGGCTTCACGTTGATCTTCTCGGCTGTTTCCCATGAGGCTGAAATGTTGTTTTCCTTCTCCCAGGCTATATAGTCACCCGTTTCTTTTTTTACAGGGTTGAATGGGTTCTGTTTGAAATCTGGTCGCATATCTGTAAAATTCTAATGATCATATTCGGCTTAAACAATCTCCATAAATTCGTTATAACG
>JAWLDT010000049.1:2944-20676 GCA_041686485.1 Bacteroidales bacterium
GCTTAAACAATCTCCATAAATTCGTTATAACGCGTGAGCGTCTCCAGGGCATTGGTGCGGATATGGATGAAATCTTCCACCCCGGCTTCCCTTAGTGTGTCGATGTGCGCTTTGGGGTTACCGGCCACCACAACCTGTGTGTTAGGTGCTTTCTTTTTGATTTCGGAAGCGGCCGGTGCCATGTCCGGATATTCATCATCGCTGCTGCACAGCACCACGATATGGGCTTTGGCCTCCAGGGCCGCTTTCACGCCCGATTCGATGTCGGGGAAGCCCAGGTTGTCGATGATATGATAGCCTGCCACGCCAAAGAAGTTGCCTGAAAAAGTCGCCCTGGCCTTGCGCATGACCGGGTTGCCATAGGTGAACATAAATACGGTCGGGATCTCAAAGCCTTTTTGGGCGTGATTTTCGACGGCCATACGAAGGGCTTCGAATGGCTGCGCACCCCGGTAAGGCCGCAGTCCGGAAATGTCGCTCAGTTTGGCCGTAGGCTCAACCTTGTCGAGCATGCGTTCTTCCGGATTGGCGTATTGGTTGGTGCCGACAAATACCCGCTTGCGCATGGCAATATCCATGTCGCGCTTCTGACAAGTACTTTCAATAGATGAGCGGATGAAGCCGGACGATACCGCTTCCAAAAACCCTCCTTTGTCCTCTGTTTCCAAAAACAATTCCCAGGCTGCTTTGGCAATGGAGTGGGTGAGGTTTTCCACATAATAAGATCCTGCAGCCGGGTCGGCCACTTTATTAAAATAAGCCTCATACTTCAGGATGGTTTGCTGGTTGCGCGCCATGCGGAGTGAGAATGCATCCGGCTTTCTGAAACAATCGTCGAAGGGCTTTACCGTGATGCTGTCCGCACCTGCGATGGAAGCAGCCATGGCTTCTGTGGTTGTACGGAGCATGTTCACATAAGGGTCATAAATGGTCTTGTTCCAGTGGGAAGTTTCAACATGGAGGGTCATCTTCCCGGCACCGGTATCTTCACCTGTATAATGTTCCACAATCTTTGCCCACAACATTTTTACAGCCCTGAACTTCGCGATCTCCAAAAAATAGGCGGAGCCAACACCAAACGTGAATTGCATGCGGGGGCAGATATCTTCGACAGACAATCCGGCATCAGTGAGGTTTGCCAGGTACTCATTGGCCTGTGAGAGGGCGAACGCCAGCTCCTGTACCACACTGGCTCCGGCATTGTGATAGTGCCGGCCGTTAATGTTCAGAACATGGTAATGCGGCAGCTTTTCCTTGCCGATATTGATGATATTTTTGGTTGCTTCAAAGGAAGCATCACGACTCTCATAGTGTTTGCCGTACAGCAGGAAGTATCCCAGCGGGTCAAAATTAAAGGACCCTTTGAGGGTTTTTCCATCTGTCAGGTTAACCAGCTCTTTGGCGAGCGCCGGATACTTTTTGGCGTGAATGAAATGGATGCCGGCATCTTTCGGATCGATCCCATCCAAAAGTGTTTTCAGGGTATCAGGCGTATCTGCCTCCCTGGCATTGAGTCCAACCGCTTCGGCCCCTTTCCCGATCGCCTTCCTGGCTTGTGCATTGGCTTTGGCCGGGTCAGGTTCGGGAAAGTCCTGCCGCGTGATCCAGTCATTTCTTTTAATGGCTTTGCCCCTGACGTAGGGCGCTTCGCCGGGGAATATACCCGTATGGGGCAGGTCATCCAGATGTTCAGCGCGATAATAAGGCATTACGGACAATCCATCGTCGGTTTTCCAAACCAGACGCTTCTCATAATCAGCCCCTTTCAGGTCTTCATGAATCTTTTCCTCCCACGCTTCGGCAGAAACCGCGGGAAACTCCTCAAATAATCCTGGCTTCTTTTCCTGGTTCATACATGCTCATATTTTGTGTTATTTTGCTTTTAAATCCTAAAAACGCCTCAAAATTACAATAAAAAAGGGAACATTTACTAAATTCGCAGGTTATAAACGCGTTACATCAAACCATAATAGCCAAACATTCAACCATTAGAGAAATGGACTATAACTTCAGAGAAGTAGAACAAAAATGGCAAAGCTACTGGCGGGAACATAAAACATACCGGGTCGACATTAACCATGACAAGCCCAAATACTATGTGCTTGACATGTTTCCCTATCCATCGGGTGCCGGCCTGCATGTGGGGCATCCTCTGGGTTATATCGCTTCCGACATATATGCGCGTTATAAGCGTCAGAAAGGATTCAATGTGTTGCATCCGATGGGTTATGATGCTTATGGCTTGCCGGCCGAACAGTATGCCATACAGACTGGCCAGCATCCGGCCATCACAACGGAGAACAACATCAACCGATACCGGGAACAGTTAGACAAGCTTGGTTTCAGCTTTGACTGGGACAGGGAGGTACGCACCTGCGAACCTTCTTATTATAAGTGGACACAATGGACATTTATCCAGCTTTTTAATCATTTTTACCATTATAAGACACAGCGGGCTGAGCCTATCCGGGAGCTGGAACACATCTTTGAGCGCAGCGGGAACCTGGGCCTGGAGGCAGCATGTGGCCCTGTGGAGACATTCACTGCCGTGCAGTGGCGGAAGAAGGATGAAAAGGAGCGCCAGGCTGTGTTGATGAATTACCGCCTGGCCTATTTGGCTGATACCTTTGTGAACTGGTGTCCCAAGCTGGGAACAGTGCTTGCCAACGATGAGGTAAAGGAGGGTTATTCTGTGCGGGGTGGCCATCCGGTGCACCGGAAAAAGATGAAACAGTGGTTCCTGCGCATCACCGCATATGCCGAAAGGCTCCTGGATGGACTTGATAAGATCGACTGGAGCGACTCCCTTAAAGAGATACAGAAAAACTGGATCGGCCGCTCAGAAGGAGCGACTATCTTTTTTCCGTTGAAAGCACATCCGGGCAGCATTGAAGTGTTTACCACGCGTCCGGATACGATATTTGGAGCCACTTTTATGGTGCTTGCACCAGAGCATGAACTGGTTGACAGGATCACCACGGATGACTGTCGCGAAGCAGTGAATGCGTATATCGACCAGGCGCGCAGCAAGTCAGAGAAAGAGCGCATGTCTGATGTGAAAACCGTATCCGGTCAGTTTACCGGCGGCTACGCCGTGCATCCGTTTACTGAAGAAGCCATACCGGTATATGTGGCCGATTATGTGCTGGCAGGCTACGGGACCGGCGCCATTATGGCTGTACCCGGGCACGACAGCCGTGATCATGCATTTGCTAAACATTTTGATCTGCCGATCATCGAGGTTGTCACCGGTGGGGATGTGACCGAAGGTGCCCATGACGACAAACAGGGCACCATGATTAATAGTGATTTCATTAATGATATGAATGTTCCGGATGCTATTCGCGAGATCACCCGGCGTCTGGAACAGAAAGGCATCGGACAGAGCAAGATAAACTACCGCCTGCGCGACGCCATCTTCAGTCGTCAGCGCTACTGGGGAGAGCCCTTCCCTGTCTATTATAAAGACGGTATTCCGTATGTGTTACCGGAAGAAGAGCTTCCGCTGGAGCTGCCGCCGGTTGACTCCTACCTGCCGACAGAGTCCGGGGAGCCCCCACTGGCCAGGGCAGAAAACTGGGAAACAAAAGAGGGTTACCCGTTGGAGCACAACACCATGCCCGGGTTTGCCGGCTCAAGCGCCTATTATATCCGGTATATGGACCCATGGAACGATCAGCAGCTCGTTTCAGAAGAGGCCGTAAATTATTGGGAAAATGTCGATCTCTACATGGGTGGTGCCGAGCATGCCACCGGTCACCTGGTTTATGCCCGTTTCTGGAACAAATTTCTTTATGATATCGGGGTGGTGGTCAAGGAAGAACCCTTTAAGAAACTGATCAATCAGGGTATGATACAGGGACGGTCCAATTTCGTTTATCGCGAAAAAGGCAGCAACCGCTTTGTGTCTTACAACCTGAAAGACCAGTACGACACCATCCCCCTGCATGTGGATGTCAATATCGTGGATAATGACATTCTGGATATTGAAGCCTTTAAAGACTGGAACCCTGAATACAAGGATGCTACGTTTGTCCTGGAGGATGGTAAATATATATGTGGCTGGGATGTTGAAAAGATGTCGAAGTCATTTCACAATGTAGTCAACCCCGATGACTTGATTGACAAGTTCGGGGCCGACACCCTGCGGTTGTATGAGATGTTCCTCGGGCCGCTCGAGCAGGCCAAGCCCTGGGATGCCAAGGGGATTGAGGGTGTGTCGCGTTTCGTGCGAAAGTTCTGGCGCCTGTATTACGATCGTGAGAACCACCTGATAGTGTCCGATGAGGCAGCGGCAGAGCAGGAGAAAAAAGTGCTTCATAAAACGGTCAAAAAAGTAAGTGAAGATGTGGAGCGGTTTTCGTTCAATACGGCTGTAAGCGCTTTTATGGTATGTGTCAATGAACTGACCGACATGAAATGTCACAAGAAGGAGATCCTGGAGCCCTTGGCTGTTATGCTTGCCCCTTTTGCACCCCATATTTGCGAAGAGATCTGGCATGTGCTGGGGCGTGAACACAGTGTGGCAGATGCCCCATTCCCTGAGTGGGAAGAAAAGATGGTGGTTGACGACACGGTGACCTATCCGGTTTCTTTCAATGGAAAAACACGTTTTAAAATGGAGCTGCCGGCAGATAGCAATCAGGAGGAGGTAGAAAAAGCTGTGTTGGCGGCACCGGAAGCCGAAAAATGGCTGCAGGGCAAAACCCCTGAAAAGGTGATTGTTGTTCCCGGCAAAATCGTTAACATTGTGATTTAACTGTCAGCAGGCTTATGTCCTGAGCATTTTTTTGGATCAGAAGGGTGTATTTTTTGAGCCAGGGGGGTGTAAAGGGAACCCGGATGAAAAGATTTTTTAACTTTGAAGAAAGGATTTCAAGATGTCAATACGCCCTGTTTTTTTCTTCGTGATGTTTCCGGTGCTGGCTTTTTGGGCCTGTGACAAGGAAGATGATTATCGTAATAAGTTTACTGGCCAGTATGAGGTGGAAGAGTACAGCCATGAAAGCATGAGCTATAATGAAGACTATGAGGTGTTGATTCGCATTGACCACCAGGCAGAAAATCAGGTGATCATTGAGAACTTATGGAATTTTGGTGCTGATATACAGGCTGTTGCAGAAGATAATGAGCTGATCGTTTTTACCCAGGAGCATGGTTTTTATACCTTTAACGGACAGGGCACGCTTTCGGGCAGTCTCATCGAGATGCATTATACGGTAGCATCAGCCGGAGAAGATTCTGATTTTATCGATGAGCTCACGGCTGAGATGGAACGGATTGAATAACCGTTCAGCGAACATTCTTTTACAGGATATTTGATATGATCATTTGGATAAAAAAAGACCGGCATGTGGTGCCGGTCTTTTTTTGCCAGGACCGATGTGTCCTGGTATCTATAAAAGGGTCATGGCAGCATTACATCATGCCACCCATGCCGCCCATTCCGGGACTCATCGGGGGCTGCTGGGAATCGCCGCCCTCTTCGGGAATGTCAGAGATGACACATTCGGTGGTCAGTAACATTCCGGCGATTGAAGAGGCGTTCTCCATTGCCACACGTGTTACTTTTGTCGGATCGATTACGCCGGCTTCATAGAGGTTTTCAAAAACTTCTGTGCGGGCGTTGAATCCGAAATCCTCTTTGCCCTCTTTGACCTTCTGAACGATGATTGATCCTTCCACGCCGGCGTTTTCTACGATCATGCGCAAGGGTTCTTCGAGCGCTCTGCGTACGATGGCTATACCGGTGTTTTCGTCGGCGTTGATGCCTTTGAAGTCGATTAACGCATCCAGCGCGCGAATATAGGCGATACCGCCACCCGGTACAATACCTTCTTCAACAGCGGCACGGGTCGCATTCAATGCATCGTCGAAACGGTCTTTCTTTTCTTTCATTTCAACTTCGCTGGCAGCACCAACGTAAAGAACAGCTACACCACCGGCCAGTTTTGCCAGGCGCTCCTGCAGCTTCTCTTTGTCATAATCGCTGGTTGTATTTTCCATCTGACCTTTGATCTGCTTAATGCGGGCCTGGATGTTATCCTTATCACCTTTGCCGCTGACAATGGTTGTATTGTCTTTGTCGATGGTCACTTTTTCTGCCGTACCAAGATGAGAAAGGTCAGCTTTTTCCAGGGTATAGCCCTGTTCTTCGCTAATCACGGTTCCACCGGTCAGGATAGCGATGTCTTCCAGCATGGCTTTTCTGCGGTCGCCAAAGCCGGGTGCTTTAACGGCTGCGATCTTCAGTGAGCCGCGCAGCTTGTTGACAACCAGTGTGGCCAGCGCTTCGCCGTCAACATCTTCTGAGATGATCAGAAGCGGCTTGCCTGACTGGGCTACTTTTTCCAGTACGGGAAGCAGATCCTTCATGGTGCTGATCTTCTTGTCATGGATCAGGATGTAAGGATCTTCAAATACGGTTTCCATTTTTTCGGTGTCGGTAGCGAAGTAAGGGGAGATGTACCCACGGTCGAACTGCATCCCTTCAACGACCTCAACGCTGGTATCGGTTCCCTTGGCTTCTTCAATGGTAATCACACCTTCTTTCTTCACTTTTGACATCGCTTCTGCAATGAGCTTGCCGATCGAGTGATCGTTGTTGGCAGAGATGGTGGCGACCTGTTCGATCTTTTCGATGCTGTCACCTACTTCTTTGGATTGCGAACGCAGGTGTTCAACAACCTTTTCGGCCGCTTTTTCCACTCCGCGCTTGAGGTCCATCGGGTTTGCACCGGCGGCAACATTTTTCAGGCCGCCATGGATGATTGACTGTGCCAATACGGTTGCCGTGGTAGTGCCATCACCAGCCACATCAGCCGTTTTGCTGGCTACCTCTTTCAGCATTTGGGCTCCCATATTCTCAATGGGATCTTCCAGTTCAATGTCTTTGGCGACGGTTACCCCGTCTTTAGTGATTCCCGGTGCGCCAAACTTTTTGTCCATCACCACATTGCGTCCTTTTGGTCCCAGTGTTACCCTGACCGCGTCGGATAGCTTGTCTACGCCTCTTTTTAAAGCATTTCTGGCTTCCAGGTCAAATGTTATGTTTTTAGCCATGATTATCTGTTTTTTTATTTGGTTATAAAATGATTTTGTTACTTAAAGCACAAACTTATACAATAGCATAGATGTCAGACTCGCGCATGATCAGATAGTCTTTACCTTCAAGGTTTAATTCCGTACCGGCATACTTGCCATACATGACTTTGTCGCCTTCTTTGACGGTTACGGGATTATCTTTGGTGCCGTCGCCCACTGCGACAACAGTGCCCATCTGTGGTTTTTCTTTTGCCGAATCAGGAATGATAATGCCTCCTGATGTTTTTTCTTCAGCCGGTGCCGGCTCAACCAATACGCGATCCGCTAAAGGTTTGATGTTTACTTTTGCCATTTTTTTATGTTTTACTTGTTTGACATTGTTTATTAAGAAAAATGATTTTTGGTCGGATATAAGCTATTAAGCTGAAATGGCTCAAACATATTTTGTGCCAAAACGCGGTCATGGCTGTTTAAAGGCCATATTTACATGTTTTTGCCAGGGGTAATAAAAAAAGTGTCAGAATGATATGCCATTCTGACACTTTATTGTCATGTTTGCTTGCCGTTTTAATTCCCTATGTCGGGAAGATCCTCCATGTCGTCCGGCATGTCATCGGTTTCGTCCGGCACTGCCTGAACGTCTTCAACCTGATCCGCGTCTTCCGGGATTGCATCCGCAGGTGGCAGATCGTCCATTTCCATTGGTGCTGCTTCCCTGGCCGGTACAAGGTCGCGAACTTCACTTTCGGCAGCCTCCTGTATTTCACCGCGTGGGATCACAAATGTGGATGTCAGTGTCAATACTAACAATACGATCGCCAGTGTCCAGGTGGTTTTCTCAAGGAAGTCGGTGGTTTTTCTTACGCCCATAACCTGGTTGCTGCCGGAAAAGTTGGATGCCAGGCCGCCTCCTTTGGAGTTCTGGACAAGCACGATCAGCACCAGCAATACGCAGGTGATAAGGATCAAAACGGATAATAAAATATAGGTACCCATTATTGTCTGCTATTTAATTGGTTGTTCTTTCGATCTTTTTCAATTTTTTTGCAAAGTAACGGCTTTTTTCGGGAAACATCAAACTTAATTTTTTATAAATGACTGCAGCGCGGTCTGGTTTACCCTGTTTGACCAGCAAATCTGCCAATGTTTCACTTACCATGTCGGGATGTTCCGCCTGACTTTCGGGTGCCAGTTCACCTTCAGGGACATTTTTGGCCCTCTGTTCAATGCGTGGCTCCTGGCTTAGAAAGCGGTCGATGATACGTTGCTGGTTATTTTGTCGCTTCTTTGCGCTTTTGTCGGGTTTGCTTTGCTCTGTGGTTGCAGGTTCATTCATACTTGCAGGTACCGTATCCGGTTCTTTCAGCGTTGGCTTTTCTCCGGAGAGAAAAGCACGAAAGCGGCGGCGATCTGGTGCCAGTGCCGTGGCCAGGTTCACTTCCTGCTCAAACCGTTTCTTGTCACGTTCCCGCAATGCTTTGGCATATAACATCCGTAAAGGCTGACAATAGGGATAGCGCCGGGCAAGTTTTTCAAGCGAAGACACCGACTTTCTGTCGAATACATCTCCTTGGTTTAACAATGCATGGAACGAAGAACGCAAGTCAGCCATGGTACCTACCAGTTTACAAATGCCTCATTAAAAATATCATCTACCAGTTCTTCGGTGATGGCTTCTATGGCTTCATTCTCAACCTCGGAAAGGCTGCGTTGACTGTCATACTCATAATATCTGGAAAAGGTACGCGCGAACTCCGCTTCTTCATCAAAATCATTAAAATATTCTACCCTTACCGCAATGGTCAGCCTGTTTAAGGCCGCCCTGTCATCACCTCCGATGGCAACCGGCTCGGTGTCATATCTCGTAATGCTTCCCTGAAAGTGAAGGTCTCCGGTATCGTCAACCATCTGAAGATTGGTCTGTTGTAAAAACTTGTTTTGAAGCTCCTCAGTGAAGTATTGACTCAGCCTGGGCTGAATGGTTGACGCCTGATTTGGAAAATATTGTACCGACATGGTTTCGGCCTGCGGCGGAATACTTGCTCCAGTAAACGAATAAACCCCGCAACCAGCCAGGAAAAGCGGCGCGAGAACGAACAGTATCACCTTGACCCATATTTGTTTACGTCCTGTAATCTGCATGAAAATACATTCCTTGATTGACCTGCAAAGATACAAAAAAACAACTGGTCTTAGATGATATTATACTCTTTGATTTTACGGTAGAGCGTTCTTTCAGAAATGCCAAGCTCTTTGGCAGCCTTTTTTCGCCGCCCGCCATGTTTTTTAAGGGCCCTTTCAATGAGGTCCTTTTCTTTTTCCTGGAGGGACAGGTTTTCCTCAAGAAGTTCAGAATGAGCATCTTCATAACCCTCTGCCGGATCGTGGTAGTCCTCCTCCGTCGACGGGTAATTGTTTTCCTCCCGGTAAATTTGGGGGTCGTTCTTATCTTCATAGAGTTTTTCAATGAGATGCGCGTGTTCCTCCTGAAAGCGTCTTGAAACCTGTTCGTCCTGCAGCATTTGCATGATGATCTGCTTCATGTCGGTGATATCTTTTTTCATCTCAAAGAGGACCTTATACAGAATTTCCCGCTCACTCATGTTGTTGGTCTCTGCACGTTGGTTGTTGAACAGGACAGGCAGGGTCTGATGAGGTTCAGAAGGAAGATACCGGCGGATGGTGTCGGCATTAATGGTTCGTTCCTGTTCAATAACCGACATTTGTTCAGCAAGATTCTTGATCTGCCGGATGTTTCCCGACCAGCGGTGGTTGATCAGAACCTCTTCGGCATCAAGGGTCAGATGTAACGGAGGCATACGGTACTTCTCGGCAAAATCGGCCGAAAATTTTTTGAATAACATGATAATGTCCTCCTTACGCTCCCTCAGTGGCGGAACATGGATAGGAACCGTATTGAGCCTGTAGTAAAGGTCTTCACGAAACTTGCCGTCGATAACGGCTTGCTGCAGACTTACATTGGAGGCCGCCACAACCCGTACATCGGTACGCATAACTTTTGAAGAGCCCACCCTGATATATTCACCGCTCTCCAGGATGCGCAAGAGCCTGACCTGTGTCAGGGTAGGCAGTTCCGCTACCTCATCCAGAAAGATAGTGCCACCGTTCACTTCTTCAAAATAACCTTTCCTGGCTTCGTGTGCACCGGTGAACGACCCTTTTTCATGTCCAAAAAGTTCTGAATCTATCGTACCTTCAGGGATGGCGCCACAGTTTACGGCGATATATGGCCCGTGGCGTCGCTTACTTAGATGGTGAATGATCTTCGGGAAAACCTCTTTGCCCGTACCGCTCTCTCCGGTGATCAACACCGTGATGTCCGTAGGAGCTACCTGGCGTGCTACATCTATGGCGCGATCCAGCTTCGGTGAATGACCGATTATACCGAAACGCTGTTTGATGGATTGTATGTCCATATTCATTTTTTTCCGGTGAATGACATTTCGTCAGTTTATCTATACAAAGTTAATCTTTTCTGAATAAAATTATGGCCAACAGCCGGCATAAAAGCTTACATTTACTACCTTTGCGGGAAAACTGACTGTTCTGCAGTAAAGGAACCGTCGCATTGTAATATATCAAACAAAAGAAGCCATCCTTTTCAGCATCGGATGCGGTACGCTGCAGGTAACAACAAAGTTATACTTAAAGATTGCGGGTATTATCAAAGGGTTGGCAAAAACCGACATCAAAAAGTTATCATTATGAACAACAACAAATCATATAAGCGCCACACTGTTACGGCTGCCCTTCCTTATGCCAATGGCCCCATACATATTGGTCACCTGGCCGGGGTCTATGTGCCGGCCGACATCTATGTGCGTTATCTGCGTCAGAAGGGCAAAGATGTCGTGTATATCTGTGGTAGTGATGAACATGGCGTTCCTATTACCATTAAAGCCCGGCAGGAAAATAAAACCCCTCAGCAGGTTGTTGATTATTACCATCACCTGATCAAAGATGCCTTTCAGGAATTTGGTATTGCTTTCGATGTTTACAGCCGAACCTCGGCCGATATCCATCATGAAACGGCAGCCGCTTTTTTCACAACACTTTATGATAAAGGGGTTTTTGTTGAACAGGAGTCTGAACAATATTTTGATGAGGAAAATCAGCAGTTTCTGGCTGACCGCTATATTACAGGTACATGTCCGCATTGCGGGTATGAAAGTGCTTATGGTGACCAGTGTGAGAGTTGTGGTACGTCGTTAAGCCCTGCTGAACTCATTAAGCCGCGCTCCGTGATTAGCGGAAACAGTCCTGTCATGAGAAAAACACGGCACTGGTACCTGCCTTTGGATAAGTATGAACCCATGCTGCGCGAATGGATTCTGGAAAATCATAAAGATGACTGGAAGCCTAATGTTTACGGACAGTGCAAGTCATGGCTGGATCTGGGCCTGATACCGCGCGGGGTTACCCGGGACCTTGACTGGGGCGTTCAATTGCCCCTGGAAGGCACAGAAGGGAAAGTGCTGTATGTTTGGTTCGATGCGCCAATCGGATACATATCCGCGACCAGGGAGTGGGCCGCCGAAAAAGGGGTTGACTGGAAGCCTTATTGGAAAAGCCCTGACAGCAAACTGGTGCATTTTATCGGGAAAGACAACATCGTGTTCCACTGTATTATGTTTCCAACCATGCTGCATGCCGAAGGGTCCTATAAACTTCCTGACAATGTGCCGGCGAACGAGTTCCTGAACCTGGAGGGTGACAAGATCTCAACCTCGCGAAACTGGGCGGTGTGGCTGCATGAGTATCTGCAGGACTTTCCCGGGAAACAGGATGTGTTACGCTATGTGTTGTGTGCTACCGCACCGGAAACCAAGGATAACGATTTTACCTGGAAAGACTTCCAGGCACGCAACAACCATGAATTGCTGGCGATATTCGGTAATTTTGTAAACCGCACCATGGTGCTGACGCACAAATATTTTGACGGTCGTGTGCCTGAGGCTGGTGACATGACCGACAACGACAGGGAAACCCTGAAAAACATGGCAGCCTTTCCGGCCAAAATTGGTGAAAGCCTCGAGCTGTATCGCTTCAGGGAAGCCCTGGCTGAAATGATGAACCTGGCGCGCCTCGGGAACCGATACCTTACCGAAGAGGAGCCCTGGAAAAAGTTCAAAGAAGACCCGGAACGGGTGAAGACCATATTGAACATTTGTTTGCAGGTGTGTGCAAGCCTGTCTGTTCTCTCCGGACCCTTCCTCCCCTTCACTGCCCATAAGCTGCAAGAGATGCTCGGTGTGCCTGCTCGTGCCTGGGATGAAGGCGGCAGATCAGACCTTATAGCGCCCGGTCACCAGCTTAACCAACCGGCGTTTCTGTTCGAAAAAGTGGAGGACGAACAGGTCAAAGCCCAGCTGGAAAAACTGATGCAAGCCCGCAAAGATAACCAGTCAGACGAAGATGCAAAACCGTTTAAGGAGACTACCACGTTTGACGATTTTGCCAAAATGGACATGCGAACCGCCACCATTTTGTCGGCCGAAAAGGTGCCTAAAACAAAAAAGTTGTTGAAAATGACGCTCGATACAGGGATTGACCAGCGTACGGTGGTGGCTGGCATTGCCGAATTTTACAATCCTGAGGAGGTCGTCGGGAAGAAAGTGGTCGTGCTGGCCAACCTGGAGCCAAGAAAAATTAAAGGCATCGAATCGCAGGGCATGATCCTGATGGCCGAAAACCCGGATGGTGACCTGGCATTTGTCAAACCTGAAAAAGATTTTGAAAATGGAAGCACCATTAGCTAGCCTGACTAATTCATAAACTTAGTGAAAACTTTCCCGCATAGGACAGGTGTGTTACAAAAACAGTTGCACACCTGTCCCGACCTTTCGGTAAAGTCACTCAAAGTTGAAGCACTAAGTAACACACTTGTCCCGACCTTTCGGTAAAGTCACTCAAAGTTGAAGCACTAAGTAACACACTTGTCCCGACCATTCGGGAAAATAGCTCAAATCAGCAGAACATTTTATAAATAATTCAGGCCAGGTAAAACAAGCAGTTTAGGCAAAAATAACCGTCCCACAATCCATTTTTTGCCCGTTTTGTATTTATTTTTTTATTATTTTAGCTATTTTTGCAAATGTTAAGGCCCCGTAGTTCAACGGATAGAATAGAAGTTTCCTAAACTTTAGATACAGGTTCGATTCCTGTCGGGGCTACAAGGTTTATTTTTTAACCAGCCTGTTGCGCCCCTCCTTTTGGGGGCAGGGATAATCATTATCCGACAGGCCTATACCGCATGTGTATGAACAGAAAAGAAGACCGGCCCAGTAAGATCTCTTACGAGCGCCATCTTAACCAGAACGGAATCCCGGAGGATCAAAAAAAATCCAAGGGTGGCAGGATCCCTGATTATGTGAAATATGGCACATGGTTGCGGGTGAATGACCCTGATTTTTTTGAATCAACCTACCAGGCGTGGAAAGCCAAAGTGCGCGCCCAGGAGGCCAATCAATAAGTTCCGGTTTCTCCGGAGCAAGACAGAACCTCTTCTGGTTACCCGTCAAAGGGTACCTGTATTACCGATCAAACTATCACTGACCGGCAGTGTACTTTTCGTGTTTTTCTCGTCTGCGCAACATTCCTTGCCTGCTATTCTCATTTTTTCTTCGGACATTTGTATGTTGACCTAAAGCTATTGCAGTGAATCCTCTCAGGCGTCTCGCGGGACAAACCGCCATTTACGGACTTAGCAGTATTGTCGGAAGGGTGATCAACTTCCTGCTCGTGCCCCTCTATACACGTGTCTTTGTTCCGGATGAGTACGGTATTGTCACTGAGATGTATACCTATGTGGCCTTTCTGCTGATTGTGCTTACCTATGGCATGGAGACGGCCTATTTTCGATTCTCCGAAGCCGACCCCCGAAAGAAGGACTGGATTTACAGCACCTCCCTGTTTTCCGTGCTGATGACCTCCTCCCTGTTTATCTTGCTGGTGGTGATGTTTCGTAACCCCCTGGCTGAGATGATGCGCTATACGGACAATGTCGAGTACATCGTTTTGCTGGGTACCATTGTCGGACTGGATGCCCTGGCAGCCATTCCGTTTGCACGTCTGCGCGGTGAAAACAGACCCCTGCGGTTCGCCTCTGTGCGTCTTATCGGTATCGGGGTCAATATTGTTTTGGTACTCTTTTTCCTGTTGCTCTGCCCCTGGCTCATAAACAAAGGACCGGAAGCAGTGCGTCCCTTCATTGATATTGTTTATGATCCGGACATTGGCGTTGGCTATGTGTTTATTGCCAACCTGGCAGCTACCCTGATGATGTTGCTCCTGTTAACCCCCGTCATGCGTAGCGCACCTCCCGTTTTTGACAAACAGATCTGGAAAAGCATGCTCGTGTACGCCCTTCCTCTGTTGGTTGCCGGACTGGCAGGATGGGTCAATGAAGCACTTGATAAACTGCTGCTGAAATATATCCTGCCCAGAGACATTGCCATGTCACAACTGGGTATCTATGGCGCTGTCTATAAACTGTCTATCCTGATGACCATTTTCATTCAGGCCTTCCGTTTTGCCGCCGAGCCATTTTTCTTTTCACAGGCATCCAAAGCAAATGCCCGGGAGCTGTATGCCCGGGTAATGAACTACTTTGTGGTGGCATGTCTGTTCATTTTCCTTGGTGTGATGCTATTTATGGATGTTGTAAAGCATTTTATCGGGCCCCAATACCACGAGGGGTTGAGCGTTGTGCCTGTGTTGCTGATCGCCAATATGTTTCTGGGAATATATTTCAACCTGTCAGTATGGTATAAACTTACCGGTCAGACAGGTTATGGTGCCTGGTTTTCAGTGGCCGGGGCATTCATTACCATTATGCTGAATATATGGTGGATCCCGCTAATCGGCTATCATGGGTCCGCACTGGCCACCCTGGTATGTTACTTCTCCCTCGCATTGTTATCTTACCTTTTCGGTCAGAAAAAATTTCCGGTACCGTATGAGGTGACCAGAATTTTCCTGACCATCGGTTTAGCCCTTGCTATATATTTTATAAGTATGATTACCAGCGATTTACCGCCCGTATGGATGTATTTGACCCATATTGTCCTGCTGGTTGTCTTTGGTCTGCTTGCGGTTGTGGTTCATCCTTCGTTAAGGTCTGCATATAAGGATGTTACGTAGGCTCATGCCTGCCCACGTTTTGGTTTTTTCCTAATAATACCTATCTTTGCAATAACTTCCGGGAGTGTGTCCCGCATGTATTATATTGTCAAATTCGAAATTAAAAAGCAGGTGTATGGATGTCACAGTAAACCAAAAAACAAAAGAAACACGTCTTAGCTCACAAGTGGAAAATGTGCTTCTTCAATTTTTGGAAGAAAATCCCGATGTCAAACAGCTAATAGATGAAACCAATGATGAGAAGGCGTTTGCGAGGGGTGTTCGTGACATGGTAATGGCCTATATGGATGAGCAACCGCATGCTTACCGCTTCTATCGTTTTGAGCTGCAAGGGCGCGATGCCATGGAGAAGCTTACCTGGCAGGATTATGCCGCTATACGCCTTCTGGATTATTATGATCATGAAGGAGAAGCCTATGAAGATCTCAACCTGCGCGGAAAAAAGGTAGCCAACAAACCGTATTCCATTCTCTGGCAGGCAGTAAAGCATCAGGATACTGACGCCGGAGAGGCCTTTTTCCTGGATATGCTGCACCTTTTCCGTCAGTATAAAGGGATTTCTGATCGCTACACACCAGACGAAGAACAGATCTTGCACTGGATGGAACAATATCCGTCAGGCCTTGATTCGGATGTGATAAAGGTGCGGGAACAAAATAAGGCAAGGATTATCCGCATATTGGTCGATAAGATCGACAAAAAAGAGATGACCAGCCGGCGATTTGTGTTTCCGGAGGGCATATCGCAGGAAGAGAAGATACATCTGGTGAATGAATGGTGGGATCATCATCTGTTCCATCTTCGTTTTGCGATTCGTGACCCCGACACCCTCAACAAGATGCTTGATTATTCGCTTGGGGAGGACACAATGGCCCTGTTATACCGGGCGAAGGAAAGAGGTATTCCTTTCTTTGTGAACCCTTATTATCTGTCGCTGTTAAATGTGGATGTTCCGGAGCATTTGGTTGGCAAAGACCTGGCTATCCGGTATTATGTCATCTATTCGAAACAGCTTGTGGAGGAGTTCGGACATATTGTTGCCTGGGAGAAGGAGGACATTGTTGAGCCGGGCAAACCGAACGCTGCCGGGTGGATCCTGCCGATGCATCATAACATTCACCGGCGCTACCCGGAAGTAGCCATCATGATACCGGACACCATGGGCAGGGCCTGTGCCGGACTATGCTCCTCCTGTCAGCGCATGTACGACTTTCAGCGGGGAAACCTCAACTTTGACCTGGATGAGCTGATGCCCCGGCATACCTGGGATGAAAAGCTGGAGATGATCATGAAATACTGGGAGGAAGACTCCATGCTCCGGGATATTCTGATAACCGGTGGTGATGCCCTGATGAGCTCCGACCAGTCGCTTGAAAAGATCCTCAATGCTGTGTATGACATGGCATATCGCAAGAAAGAGAAGAACAAATCCCTGCCCGACGGAGAAAAGTATGCCGAACTCCTGCGGGTCAGGCTCGGCACCCGTCTGCCCATATACCTGCCACAACGGATAACCGAAGATCTTGCGCAAATCCTGGCGGCATTCAAGGAAAAAGCTTCCAAAATCGGGGTCAAGCAGTTTGTGATCCAGACCCATTTTCAGTCACCCATGGAGGTTACGCCAGAAGCAGCGCTTGGCATTTCCCGGCTCATTGCTGCCGGTTGGACCATCACTAACCAGCTTGTTTTCACGGCGCCGGCGTCCCGTCGTGGTCACACGGCGAAGTTGCGCAAGGTGCTTAATGATGTCGGGGTATTGCCTTATTATACCTTCTCCGTCAAAGGGTACAGGGAGAATACTTACAAGTTTGCTACCAATGCGCGTGCCGTACAGGAACAGATTGAGGAAAAGGTGGTTGGTTCGATTCCTGTTGATTATCGCGACAGGATTCGTTCCTTCCCGTTTGATGCGGAAAACATGGTGGAAAATGTAAAGGCCCTGCGTGAAGAAGCCGATATTCCCTTTCTGGCAACCGACAGGAATGTCCTTAACCTGCCGGGCGTCGGGAAAAGTATGAGCTTCCGGATGATCGGCATCACAAAGGATGGACGACGAATCCTTGAGTTCGACCATGACCATAACCGCAGCCACAGTCCGGTCATCGATAAGCTTGGCAAATTTGTCATCGTGGAGTCGAAAGCCATTCAGGAATATCTTGACCAGATAAGCGAAATGGGAGAGGATCCACGTGCTTACGAGACCATTTGGGGCTACTCGCTGGGTGAAACAGAACCCCGCCTGCCTATCTATGAGTACCCGGAGTTTGATTTTGAGCTCACCTCTGAAATTACGAACTATGGGGTATAAGGCTGGCTCTGAACGACAAAGCTAGCTCGAAGCTGGAAGCTTCACCCCTGAGACTTCTCTATCTAACCTCTACCTTCTAACTTCTTTTCTGGTTCCAGCTTCGAGCTTCGAGCTTTTTTCACCGTTCAAAGTTTCCAGTTTCATATCGCGGCACGCAGCCCAAGTGCTGCGTCTACCACTGGCGACATATGTTACGGCACGCAGCCCAAGTGCTGCG
>JAWLDT010000050.1:0-20185 GCA_041686485.1 Bacteroidales bacterium
GAACGGGAAAAGATCATGTAAATGGCTTTTTATGAAAACAGCAGCGCAGGGAAGGAAGCGGCCCTTGCAACATTTTTTTCAGGCAGTGCCGCCCTCTTATGACAGGATCAACCGTTTACTGACGTTCCGCATGGATGAGTACTGGCGCCAACAAGCAGCCGGTCGTCTGATGCAGGGCGACAATACACGGATGCTCGACCTGTGTACAGGTACCGGCGACCTGGCCATTCATCTTCAAAAAAAGGCAAAGGCCGACACCGAAATATATGCACTCGATTACAGTGAACCCATGCTGGAGAGAGCCCGCCGGAAAGCTGCCCGCCTTCCTGATCAAAATATCCGCTTTATTTCTGGTGATGCCGCCAACATGCCTTTCGAGGATGGCTTTTTTGATGCCGTGGGCATCGCATTCGCCTTTCGAAATCTAACATACAAAAATCCCGACTCAGATATATTTTTAGGGGAGATCCTACGTGTTTTGCGTCCCGGCGGCCAGTTTGTCGCCGTTGAAACCAGTCAGCCGGGGAATCCGTTAATACGCTCCATATTTCACGCCTATATGCGCTTTATCACAGGCCCTGCAGGGGGCTGGTTGTCAGGGCAGCAAGCCGCCTATAAATACCTGGCACATTCTGCCGTTCAATATTATACCGCTCCGCAACTGCAGAAAGTTCTGCTGGATGCCGGTTTTAGCCGGGTCAGCTATCAGCTTTTTTTTAATGGCATCGCTGCTCTCTGGGACTGCAGAAAATAGAAAAAAGGGTGATGAACAGAATAACCTGTTGTGACATCACCCTCTTTATCAGCATATGATGTATGTTTACTTCAGGGCCTGAAGGGCTTCTTCTGCAGCTTCAAACATCGGCTGGTTGCTGATTTGCTGGCCAACAGCCTGATTCATCCAATGTTGCGGTGTTTTATTCCCAATACTGAAAACACGCAATTCCTCTTCTGCAAAATCCTTGTCTGCTATGTAATCCTCCAGCTGGAACATGATCAGCCTTCCATACGGATAATTGGACAGGTACAGGGGTGACTGGATCATGTGTGAATAGATAGCCAGCAAAGGATCATCATCAGTGCCAAAGACATCTGCATAGTATTCATTCCACACATCTTTTGCAATATCGTTTACCGCTACTTTCAGCTCTTCAGGTGTGGCATCCGGATTATCATACATCCATTTCCAAACGCCCATATCAACCAATGATACACCCATCATTTCGTAGTTGTCCCAGAAAACATCCAGCACATTCAAGTGCTCCTGCACGGGATTATCCTGCGTTATGCCAAGAAGCTCCATGTCCCGGGCCTGGTAGATAAAGGCAAGCGCTTCGGTAAATGCCGTGTTGGGAACACCTTTCAAAAAATAGTTGTCGACAAAGTGGGTGCTGATGGTTTGCTCCACGTTGTGCCCAAACTCATGCACCGCGATATTATAGCCTTTATAATCCATGCCATCTTCACCGATACGGGTACGTAAATGGGAAGGCTTGTCCGGCATAGACGAACCCCAGGCATGGCCGGAACCCCTGGCAGCATCAACCTCTATGTGGCTGGCAATATATTCAGCCATTTCATCACTATGACCTAAATGGCTCAGTATGCGTTGCAGGTCATCATTCATGGCATCTGCATCCGGGTAACGGTCTTTGGTGATCTCATTCAGCTCTTCTTCTGAAATGCCACTGCGCCCTTTAAACCCGTCATACCAGAGGTCGTAAGGCCTCAGATCACGTCCCATGCGCTCCCGGATAAGGTCTGCTGTCTCGCGGATCAGGGGGGAGGACGCATATTCCCTGAAGAGTTCTTCAACTTCCTCCTGCGGAATTTCCATGCTTTGGTTGAAATTTCGCTTAATATAGGTGTCAAGATGGGTATAATAGGGATCCATGTCGCTCAGTGCCTGAAAAATATTGTTCAGATGCGCATAGCGGGTGTTGCCTTCCGGTTCGGGGGTCATTTCCTCACCGTCTTTCCACAACTCATTGGTGTGGGGATTCCATTCATATGCATCGCTGTTGATCACCTGCCCGGGGATATCCTGGTTAATAATGCGCAGCATGACGCGGTAAAGCATCTCCATTTTCTCCTGACCACGTGGCTGACCATAATTGGAGCGGATCTCATCACGTATATTCCAATGAGCCAAAAGTTTCATGCCTTCCGGAAACAGTTGCTCCCCATCCTCATTGCGCAGCTTACCGGCAAAAATGTTGTATTCTGAAATATACATGCCGGCCTCGCTGCTTACCTGGCTGTATTGCTGTTGAAGCTCAGAGGGCACACGGGCGGTAAAATAATCTCCCAGGCGGGCGTATCCCCATTCACGATCATCCCAGTCGCCGCCCAATGCATTTTTCTCATCAAGGGTATAGCCTGGAAAGTTTAGCGCAACAAGAAAAGCAATTTTGTTATCATACAAATCACTTTGTATGTGGGCAGAAGGGCTGTAAGCACTGAACATTTGATCTACCGCGTGGATGGGGCCACGGTCTTCGTGCACCTGGCGATTGAGTTCAAGATGGATACGGTTCATATAGCCGTACAGGTGCTGGAAATAATGCCCGAGCCGGTCAAATACCATGTCGAGTTGCTGTTGGTCGCCAATGAACTGTTCCGTACAGAAAGATTCAAAGTCGCTCTCGGTTCCGTCGTCGGAGCGCCATAACGCGGCAATTTGATTGACTCCGCGGTCAATACGATCTGCATGTTCGTCACCATGCTCTGCAATAAGGTTATCGATGACTTGTTCAATGGTGCCGTCACTGACAGGGCTTTGATCGTCGTTTTCAGGGGACGTGCCACATCCGGTAAAAAACAACATGCTTGCTACTAATACGATAATGTGTCTCATAATGAATATCTGATTAAAAATGTTTGTAGGATGATTGGGTTTATTATATAATGATTGATCAATAATTTTTCCCGGGATACAATGTTTCCCAGCGTTCCGGTTGTCCTTTCAGGTATTTCTCCCACCATGCCATCATGGTCTTATGCCATTTGATTCGTTTGCTATAGGTGAGGATGTGATGATCTTCTCCTTCGACCAGTATGAGTTCAACCGGACGCCCGAGCAGCTTAAGGGCTGTATATAGCTGTATGCTTTCGCCCGGAGGCACATTGGTATCGCTGTCACCGGTGAGCAACAACAGTGGTGTGGTGATGTGATCTGCACGATACAGCGGGCTTTGATCCACGTAAATATCCTTGCTGTCCCACGGAAAGCTGCCGGCAGTTGCTTCGGCACTGTAGGAGTATCCCCAATAGCCTTCACCCCAGTAAGAAGCAATGTTGCTGATGCCGGCATGCGATATACCTGTGGTGTACATATCGGTATGGGTCAGCAGCAACATGGTCATGAAGCCGCCATAAGAGGCGCCTGAAACACCCACGCGGTCGGGATCGGCAAAAGGATGTGCCTCCAGGAACTTCTCTGTGCCTTCAATGATCTCATCGGCGACTGTTTTACCCCAGTTGTTTACATGTGCTGCCGAAAATTCCTGTCCAAAACCTGTTGCGCCACTGGGTTGTAACACATAAACGATGTAACCGTTTCCGGCCCAGATGTTGAACGGATAACGACCGCCAAAGCTTCTGCTGACAGGATTGGTCCCGCCGTATTGGTATACAATCACCGGATACGTCTCTTCAGGATCAAAGTCAGGTGGAAGATGGTAGCGACCTTTGATCTCTTTCCCGCTGGAGGCCGTGAAATCCCAGTCGCGCACTTCTCCAAACCGCACATGGCGATAATGCGCTTCGCTGGTATCCGCCAATACCTCATAATCTCCGTCATCTAAACTGATGGAATAGGCTTTTGGCGGGGCATTTACCTGACTGCCTGTGTAGGTGGCGATGCTACTGTTTGCTGCGTAGCTGATGGTTGACAAAAAGTCCACACCGCTATCGATATGGTTGAATGTTTCCTGTTCAGTGTCATAGCGGAACAGGCGGCGGTAGTCTTCATCTCCGGCAAGGATATAAATATGATTATCCGTTGCGTGCCAGTGGGCAGAAGTTACGGAAGGATCGAAGTCGATGGTGATGGGATCTGCCGTCTTATCTTCCAGGGAGAAGATATAGGCCTGTATATCATAATTATTGGGGATCATCCCCTCAGGTATATTTTCCCCTGCGCCGTCAAAAGCCGAGGGACCGCCGGTGGCCAGAAGGGACCTGCCGTCGGGTGAAAAGCTTGTGCTTACACTCCAGCGCTGGTTTTCCAGAAGCACCTCTACCTCGCCGGTCATCATGTCCATCATATACAAATGGTGTTTGTAATAGGGCCGCTCCAGATAGTCGGGCGCTGATTTGCTGAAAACGATCTGCCGCCCGTCCGGACTGATATCATGCAGGCTGGTACTCAGGTTGCCATGCGTCAGACGTTTGCTGACGCCGGCATCAACATCATATTTGTAGAGAAAGCTTCGATAACGAAAGTGGGGCAGGCGATCCTGCATCCCGAGTATATGACGCATGACATCGTTATCATCATTCCCCGTTTCCCGGATGGAATAGATAAAATAGCTTTCTGTCGGTGACCACTGCATCCCCGCGAACTGTTCTGCATCCTTCAACAGAATATGTTTCTCCCCCGTTTCCATATGATGGAAGTGAACAGTCGTTTTATCATTATTTGTGCTGGTGTACGACACGGCGTTGCTCTCGGGGAGCCAGCTTACCCGGGATACATCTGCATGGCGAAAAGAATGTACCAGTGCATCGTCTTCAAAACGGTGAATGTCTGTCCATGTCTCGGTCTGATCAGAAGGAGGCATGGATTTGCTGTAATGAACGGCGTACATGCTGCCATCCGGAGATGGCCGTACAGCACTTATCTTTACACCGTCAAGGAGATGATGAATGTTTTTAATGTTATCAGGAGAAAGTGTTGATCGCAGGTCGTCTGCGGCAGCGGGCTCCTCCGGCGTGATGGAGCCACTGACCTTCCACGCCCTGTCGTGCTCAGATGGCCGTACTGTCTTCACCAGGATAAGATGGGTACCTTTGGGTAACTGGAAGTTATGCTCGAGGATGCCGGGATCATTATCGCCGGTCTCAATAGCCGTTTTGTTTCCGATCGCTTCCCCGTTAAGCCATCCCTTCAGCAGGTAAGGGCTTTTGATCTCCAGTTGACCCTCCATCCACCTGTCGGTGCGGATATAGCCTGCCAGATAGGTGATCTGCGGGTTTGCTGACCCATTGTCATCAATCATTACATACCCTGTATCATCGGCATCCAGCCTTTGCCAGTACCCGGAAATGTCTGAATCCCATTCCATTTTCATGTCCTCCACTGGCCGGTAATTCTCCGGATTGATGTGGCGGAATGTCAGCAAATGTTGATCTTCAAACAGATTGCCTTCCACGTCAGCCGTGTCATGAAAAGCCGGGTAGCTTACCGCGAAAGGACCAGCAGCCAGCCATGATGTAATCTCCCTGCTGTTTTCTGCATGTAAAAAGTGACCAGAAAACATGATTAGCGCGAGTAGGATGGTTGTTTTCTTCATTGTTTCATTGTTTTGTTAGATAAATTCAAAGGGTAAAAATAGTATTTTCATGAAGAAATCGGCCTTTATGGATTGATAAATAATATGTAATTTTGGCATTTTCAATGGTATCGGCATTCAAAACACAGTAGGCCTTTAAAATTTTTATTGACAATCATAAACGGATACTTATCATGAAAAGGGACAATAAAGTTTTTGATTTAATTCAACAAGAACACAATCGACAGCTTCATGGTGTCGAGCTGATTGCTTCCGAGAATTTTACCAGTGAACAGGTATTGGAGGCCATGGGAAGTGTGTTAACGAACAAGTATGCAGAAGGTTATCCCGGGCGTCGTTATTACGGGGGTTGCCAGATTGTTGACCAGACCGAACAGCTTGCCATCGACAGGGCCAAAGAGTTGTTTGGCGCAGAATGGGCCAATGTGCAGCCTCACAGCGGTGCGCAGGCCAATGCTGCTGTATTTCTGGCCTGCTTGAATCCGGGTGATACGTTTATGGGACTTGACCTGAGCCATGGCGGTCACCTGTCGCATGGTGCCCCGGTGAACCTTTCAGGAATCCTCTATCGTCCGGTGGCCTATACCATTAATGAAGAAACAGGCACGCTTGATTACGATGAGATGGAGCGGGTAGCTATGCAGGAAAAGCCAAAGATGATCATTGCCGGAGCGTCTGCTTATCCGCGTGACTGGGATTATGCCCGGATGCGGGAAATAGCGGATAAGGTCGGTGCTGTCCTGATGGCTGATATTGCCCATCCGGCAGGTCTTATCGCAGCAAAGCTGCTCAATGATCCGTTGCCACACTGCCATATTGTCACCACTACCACCCATAAGACCCTTCGCGGACCCCGGGGCGGCCTCATTCTGATAGGCAAGGATTTCGAGAATCCCTGGGGGTTAACAACACCTAAAGGCAAGGTAAAAATGATGTCGTCACTGCTTGATAGCGCTGTATTTCCCGGAACACAGGGTGGGCCGCTGGAACATGTGATTGCTGCAAAAGCCGTTGCTTTTGGTGAAGCCCTTGATCCCTCATTCAGAGAGTACGGCGAACAGGTAATGAAAAATGCACAGGCCATGGCAAATGCCTTTATTGAGAAAGGTTACCATGTAACTTCCGGGGGTACCAATAACCACCTGATGTTGATCGACCTGCGGTCGAAGTTTCCGGATATCACCGGTAAACAGGTTGAAAATACGTTGGGAGATGCAGATATCACCATCAATAAAAATATGGTGCCTTTCGATAGTCGCTCGCCATTTAAAACATCCGGAATTCGCATTGGTACCTCTGCCATCACCACCAGAGGATTTAAAGAAGAACATGCGGTACAGATAGTGAATATGGTTGATCAGGTTATTGCCAATATTGAAGATCCGGATAAAATTGCCGAAGTAAAGGGGAAGGTCAATGACCTGATGAAAGATTTTCCTCTTTTTGCCTGGTAAAGTGATTTTTTATTTGGATTATGTTCAATAAATGCTTAAATTCATAGAAATAAGTCATTTGTGCTGAATAGGTTGGCACGTTGTTTGACCGGATTTTTATGAAAATGTAAGTTTATTGATGTGAAAACTTTGTTATTGGTACGGCATGGCAATTCTGCGATGGAAGATGCTGCCGTTAGCGACCAGGAAAGGGTTTTGAGTCCTTCAGGAAAAAAAGAAACAAGCCTGATGGCTGGTTTTCTTTCTGAAAGAAATATATCCCCTGACCTCATCATTTCCAGTCATGCCACGCGGGCATTTGAGACGGCTGTGATACTGGCAGAATCTTTGGGTTATCAACGTCATGAGATCCTGATTGAAAGCAAAGTCTATCATAATACCGGCGAAGGCTTGTACAATCTTATTTTTGCCCTGCCAGATGACAAAGATTGTGTGATGATTGTGGGGCATAATCCGGCGATAACGCAGTTGCTGAACACATTTCTGCCTGCCAGGACCGATTATTTGCCCACAGCAGCTGTGGCCAGGGTCGTAATCCAAACCGGCAAGTGGGAAGCATTGCCCCTCGCTGATAAAGAAATTGACTTTGTGATGCACCCTGCCATCCTCAATAATCAATACTGATCATTAGCGTGATTGAGCCAGGCTTATCCATTTGTATTTAACATTTTGGTGATTTTGCCGTATCTTTGATCATCGGTAAGCCTCGATCACAAATCTTTATTTTGGAGTTTCTGACATGACTAACATAGCCCCTGAAAAGGAACGTGCTGAAATCATCAAAAAGTACCGTTCATTATTGTCTTCCTGCCGTTCAAACATCAGCAAAGAAGACAGGAAGCGTATTCGGTATGCCTTTGATTTTGCAACGCAGGCACATAAAGATCACCGCCGGCAGAGTGGTGAGCCTTATATCTACCACCCGATTGCCGTGGCTAAAATTGTGGTCGAAGAGATCGGGCTTGACGCAACCAGTGTGATTTGCTCCTTGCTTCATGATGTAGTAGAAGATACCGACTATACCCTGGAAGATATTACCGATTATTTTGGTGAGGAAGTCTCTCGTATTATTGATGGATTAACCAAGATTTCTGACATTTTTGATCAGACCACCTCCATCCAGGCAGAGAACTTCAGGAAGATGCTCCTGACCCTGTCTGATGATGTGCGGGTGATCCTGATAAAGCTGGCCGACAGGCTGCATAATATGCGTACCCTCGATTCACTTCCGCCCAGGAAGCAGTTGAAGGTAGCAAATGAAACACTCTATCTCTTCGCTCCGCTGGCTCATCGTCTCGGCTTTCATGCGATCAAAAGTGAGCTGGAAGACCTGGCAATGAAATATACAGAGCCGGAAGTATATAACACCATCGTCAGAAAACTGGCGGATACGAAAGAGAAAAGGGTCCGGTTCATTCAGTCATTTACCCGCCCCATTCGGAATGCTTTGCAGAGGGAGAATATGGATTTCACCATTCAGGCCCGCACAAAATCCATCAGTTCTATCTGGGAAAAAATGAAAAAAAAGGAGATCCCTTTCGAAGAGGTCTATGATTTATTTGCCATTCGAATTATCCTCAACTCCCCGGAAGACCGCGAAAAGGCAGATTGCTGGAAAGCCTATTCTATCGTTACAGACATTTACCAGCCCAACCCCGATCGTTTGCGCGACTGGATCTCTACCCCCAAAGCCAATGGTTACGAATCCCTGCATGTCACTGTGATGAGCAGACGGGGACGTTGGGTAGAGGTTCAGATCAGAACAAAGCGCATGGATGAGGTGGCTGAAAAAGGATATGCCGCCCACTGGAAATATAAAGAGGCCCGAACCGGTGAGAGTGGTATCGATAAGTGGCTTCGAAGGATCAGAGATATCCTGAAAAGCGCTGACAGTGACGCCCTCGATTTCATTGAAGATTTTAAGCTGAACCTCTTTTCAGATGAGATCATTGTATTTACCCCGAAAGGTGAATTACGTACCCTGCCAGTGAACTCCACCGCCCTTGACTTCGCATACAGTATTCACACACAGGTCGGAAATCATTGTCTTGGTGCCAAGGTGAACCATAAGCTGGTCCCGCTAAGTCATACCCTGAAAAGTGGGGACCAGGTTGAGATCATTACTTCCAAAAAGCAGGAACCAAAACGCGACTGGCTCCGGTATGTGACGACGGCCAGGGCCAAGGGAAAGATCAAAGCGGCCCTCAAAGAGCACAGAAAACGCCAGGCTGAAGAAGGGAAGGAAATCCTTGCCAGGAAGCTCAAGAACCTGAAAATCGAGAATACCCCGGAGAACATAACTAAAATGGTCAGCTTTTTCAATCTCAACTCACAGCTTGACCTGTATTATGAGGTGGCTGTTGGCAATATTCAGCAAAAAGACCTGAAAACCTTTGCAACAGAGCAGGAAGGCGGGCTTATGAGTTATATCAGGAAACCATTTACCCGCTCCCGCGAAGGCCAGCCGGATAAAAAAGGTTCGTCTGACCCTATTCGAAAGCAAATGCAGGAAAAACCCGACACATTGCTGATAGGCGACAACCTGGAAAACCTCTCCTATTCGCTGGCATCATGCTGTAGCCCAATCCCCGGGGATGATGTTTTCGGCTTTGTGACCATAAACGACGGTATTAAAATCCATCGAAACAACTGTCCGAATGCAGTACAGCTGATGTCTAAGTATGCCTATCGGGTGGTAAAGGCCAAATGGACAACCAGCAAAGCCATTGCATTTCTCTCCGGTCTCCTGATCAAAGGCATTGATGAACCCGGCCTCCTGCAAAACCTTACGAATATTATTTCCAGTGAATACAATGTGAATATTCGTAATATTCATTTCGATACCAACGATGGTACCTTTGAAGGGGTCGTCATGCTCTATATCCACGATACCCAGCACCTGAACAACTTAATAAAAAAGCTGAAACAGGTTCACGGCGTTCAGAAAGTAAGTCGGATCGGGAAAATGGACGATATCAGTTAAGTTGTTGATTATTAGGTATTAATACAATTATTTAAAAACATTTCAAATAATTATTATTTTTGTTATCTTTATCATTGATTTCATGAAGGGTTTGTCAGAATTTTTTTATGGAGATACCGGTTGTGTGGTTATAGCCTCATCTGACAAGCCGATTAAAAATAACAATGTTTTGGAGCAATGAAAGATACACAAGTACAAAGTGATCAGGAGGTTTTCACTGCGGTAAAACGTATTTTTTCTGATTATCTGGAAAATAATGGACATCGAAAGACACCGGAACGCTTTACAATATTGCGCGAGATATACATGACCGAAGGCCATTTCGACGTAGAGTCTTTGTATATCAAAATGAAAAATAACAAGTACAGGGTCAGCAGGGCAACGCTGTACAATACGATTGAATTGCTTCTGAGCTGTAACCTGGTCGTGAAACATCAGTTTGGCCGCAATGTGGCTCAGTTCGAAAAATCTTATAAATACCGCCAGCACGATCACATGGTCTGTTCCCAATGTGGAAAGGTGTATGAATTTTGTGATCCCCGCCTCCAGGAAATACAGAACTCCGTTGAAGAACTGATGCATTTTAAAGTTACACACCGCTCATTTGCTTTCTTTGGTTTATGTCGTGATTGCAGGGAATCCGTATAATTTTTTGTTGCTTTTGCTTGTTTATGGTGCGTATTTGTTTGCCTTCTTTGGTAAATAACGTAATTTTGACAGGATTAAACGGCTTAAAAATACGCAAGGCATGAAAGAAAGCAGCAAAGCGGATGTATTACTGGGTTTACAATGGGGTGATGAAGGCAAAGGCAAGGTTGTGGATGTACTCACCCCCCAATATAATATGGTAGCCCGTTTTCAGGGAGGCCCAAATGCCGGTCATACCCTGTTATTTGAAAACCGGAAATATATTTTGCATACCATTCCGTCCGGGATCTTTCATACGGGATGTGTGAATGTAATCGGTAATGGTGTCGTGCTGGATCCTTTCATTTTCAGCAAGGAGGTTGATCAGCTTGGTTTGGAAAAGAAAGCGCTCAAAAAGAACCTCTTTATAAGCGGGAAAGCACATCTGATCCTGCCAGGCCACCGGTTACTTGATGCTGCCTATGAGTATCAAAAAGGCGGATCTAAAATCGGAAGCACCCTTAAAGGGATCGGGCCGGCTTACACTGATAAGGTGGCACGTATCGGACTAAGGGTTATGGATGCCTCTGCTGATGATTTTCTCTCCCGTTACGATGCTTTGAAAGAATCTCATTTCAGGCTGGCAGAGAATGTGGGATATTCCCTGGATGACCTTCGACTCGATGGTATGCGGTTTGCTGATTATGAAAATGCCTGGTTTGCCGGTTTGACAATGTTAAAAAGCCTGCCGCAGATACAAAGTGAGGTGTTTGTCAATCAGGCCCTTGATCAGGGTAACAGGGTGCTTGCCGAAGGCGCTCAGGGGACCCTGCTGGATATCGATTTTGGTTCCTATCCCTATGTAACTTCCTCCAACACCATAACAGCCGGTGCATGTTCAGGCCTCGGTCTGGCACCCTCCAGAATCGGTGAAGTTTTTGGTATATTTAAAGCCTATTGCACAAGGGTTGGCAGTGGCCCATTTCCCACAGAGCTTTTGAACGAAGAAGGCGCGCTTCTGAGAGACCAGGGCCAGGAGTTTGGCTCAACCACCGGGCGTCCACGCCGCTGTGGCTGGTTGGATATTCCCGCCCTCCGCTATGCCGTGCTGATTAACGGCGTAACCCGGCTGATTATGACCAAAGCCGATGTTCTCAATGAATTTGAGCAGATTAAAGTGTGTACGGCCTATGAAATCAATGGTCACCGCCATGAACTGATGCCTGCCGCCATCGATAGTGGTAAAATCAAACCGGTGTATGAAACAATGAAGGGATGGACCTGTAGCCTCGATTCGGCCAGGACATTTGAGGAGTTGCCGGCAGCAATGCTTGACTACATACGCACGATTGAAAACCATACGGGTGTGCCTGTGGATGTGGTCTCTACCGGACCCGACCGGAAACAAACACTCATTCGCAAGGGATCCGGCATGGAAAAACGGCTTATAAATCATTCTGACAATTGAATGGGAGTTAAACGCCAGCCAAAACCGCCCTTCCAGTCAAACATAACATATTTGATGCTGTATGCAATTACTTCGTAAAGTATACTATCACTTACGTCCGGGGCAACGCCGTGTCGCCAGACGCCTGTTCTATTTCCCGGTTGATGTCATGGACAATTTGCTGAACAAACGTCCGCCCCTGGTACCCGCTAAAGGGAATATATTCATCGGTCAGGGTGACTATATCCAAATGGGTGATGCCATTCTGAAAAACCTGGTAGATACTTGTGAGCTTCAACCCCATCAGCGGATTCTGGATGTTGGATGCGGCATTGGTCGTCTGGCCAGACCACTTGCCGGTTACCTGAACCAGGATGGCAGTTATGTGGGATTTGATATCGTGAAAGAAGGGATCAACTGGTGCCGGAAAAAGTATCACCATTACCCGAACTTTGTGTTTGATTATTATCCGCTACAAAACGATCTCTACAACCTTTCCACTGATGAACAGGCTGCCTCATTCCGCTTTCCCTATGCGAATAATGATTTTGACCTGGTGGTGCTGACTTCCGTATTCACACACATGCAAGCTGCAGAGGTGAATAACTACCTGCAGGAGATCTCCCGGGTGCTTAAGCCCGGTGGCCGTTGTTTCGTGACGTTCTTCCTGATCACAGATGAATCGGAAGCGTATATCAATCAGCCCGGGAACAGCGCCTTTCCTTACTGCTATGGCGACTATTACCTCCATAACCCGCGTGTGACCAACGCCAACATTGCTTATCGGTATTCGGCTGTAATGGAAATGATTGAGCATGCAGGTTTGTCGGTTGAAGCCTTTCATGAGGGTTGGTGGGCTGGCCGGCCGGAAGAAGCCTGTATGAATTATCAGGATGTGCTCGTGCTGCTGCGCCCATTGGGGGAATAATTACTTATTCCTTCAAGCTTTAATCATCATCCCTCTGTTTGTCACTTTTTCGACCTGGACGTTTCATCCCTTCGGGATTTCTTGCATCTTCGTGTCTTTTCTTTGTGTTCTCACGAAGTTTTTCTCTTCCTTCCTGCTTCGAGCTCTGAGACTTCTCTATCTAACCTCTACCTTCCAACTTCTAACTTCTTTTCTGCTTCCAGCTTCGAGCTTCGAGCTTCGAGCTACTTCCACCGTTCACCGTTCACTGTTCACTGTTCACCGTTCACTGTTCACTGTTCACCGTTCACCGTTCACCGTTCACCGAACAAATGACAGCGAAGCAACAATTGCGTTTTAATAATTTGTTAGATGAACCGGCGCGGGATTTATTTAATCTGCTTATAAATTGATTGGCCGTTCGTTCCTTTGGTCAAATTTATCCTACATTTGTTTTTATGGCATGGCGGAAATGCAGCCTGCCATAGGTTTATTTTATTGCGAATCAAATTGTAAAGGCGTTATTTATATGTCAGAAAAGCAAGTTAAAGGAACCAAAACGGAACAGAATCTGTTAAAGGCTTTTGCCGGTGAGGCTCAGGCGGCCAGGCGCTATGAAATGTATGCCAAGGTGGCAAGCGAGGAGGGCTATGAACAGATAGCCAACATTTTCCGGCAGACAGCCGACCATGAAAAGATTCATGCCAAAACTTTCTATGAATACCTTGAAGGGGGTAAGGTGGAGATCACCGCGGCTTATCCGGCCGGTAAAGTAGGGACTACATTGGATAACCTGTTATCAGCGGCCAATGGTGAGAATGAAGAGTGGACAGAGTTGTATCCGGAATTTGCCAGGGTGGCCGAAGAAGAAGGGTTTAAACGTATTGCTACCTCTTTTAAGCTGGTAGCCCAGGTTGAACAGCATCACGAAGCGCGGTATCTGAAACTGCGTGAGCGTGTTAAAGAGGGCAGCGTATTTCATCGTCCGGAAAAAACCAGGTGGTTCTGCCTGAAATGCGGGTATATCTACGAAGGGGAAAAAGCGTTGAAGCATTGCCCCGCATGCCGGCATCCGCAGGCATGGTTTGAGGAGCTTGCCGAAAATTACTAACGGTCACCCGACTGTATTAAACGGAATAGCCGTATTATAGAACCCCCGGCCAGACGGATTTAAAAAATTTCGGGATAGGCCGCGGGGTTGTATTCATTCATCATCTCATAGATCTTTTCAAACACATCCTCCGCATTGGGATTTGAAAAGTAGTCGCCATCCGTGCTGTAAGCTGCCCTATGGTTTTTCGCGGTAACTGTTGATGGCTCTGCATCCAGATAACGGTAGCCCTGCTGTTCCTCAAGTACCTTTTGCATCATGAAAGCGGTGGCGCCCCCCGGGACATCTTCATCAAAAAAGACAATCTTATTGGTTTTCTTTAATGATTCCACAATGGTATGATGAATGTCAAAGGGCAGGAGGGTCTGAATGTCGATTAACTCTACCGAGATATTGAATTCCTCCAGTTGTTTGATGGCATCCTGCGCGATACGGACACACGAGCCGTATGTTACGAGCGTAACATCTGTTCCTTCGTTCATAACCTCCGGTTTCCCCAAGGGGACGGTAAATTCACCGATGTTATCCGGCATTTTTTCTTTAAGACGATAGGCATTGAGTGGCTCGATGATTAGTGACGGATCATCCGATTGCATCATGGTATTGTAAAAACCGGCTGCCTGGGTCATGTTGCGTGGTACAAGTACATGGACGCCTCTGATGGAGTTGATCACCATGCTCAACGGACTTCCGGAGTGCCAGATACCTTCCAGGCGGTGCCCGCGGGTGCTGATAATAAGCGGTGCTTTTTGACCGCCCGCGCTCCGGTAATGCAGAGTAGCCAGGTCGTCACTGATTACCTGAAGTCCAAACAGCAGGTAATCAAAATATTGTACCTCGGCGATCGGTCGTAACCCGCGCATGGCCATCCCTATACCCTGACCAATGATCGTTGCCTCACGAATACCGGTGTCGCTGATCCGTAAAGAACCATATTTTTGCTGCAATCCTTCGAGGGTTTGATTGACCCCGCCAATGTGGCCGACATCTTCTCCAAAGATCAGTGCCTCCGGGTAGTTTGCGAACAATTGGTCGTTATTGGCAACAAGTATCTCCCGGCCGTTTACCATGGGTGCATCGTCTTTGTACACCGGCTTTACCTCTTTTACCTTCAGCGGCGAAAATTCTGACTCACTGTAAAGGTGCGAAGAATAGCGGCGCTGGTTATCCTCAAAGGCTTCATAAAGCCATTGTGTGACAATCTGTTTCAGTGAGGTCTCCTGCGGTGTACAGGTATTACAAATAAGGCGGAGTATCCTCTTACCTGTTGAAATAATGTCTTTCCTCGTCGGTTCTCCTATACGGGCCAGCTCCTGGAGGAGTTGGTCAATTTTATCTACTTTCAGACAACGGCATGAGGAAATATTGACCTTTTCAATAAAGGTGTCGCGAAGTTCGATGACAGGGTCCTGAAAATGCTTCCAGGCATTCCGTCTGGCTTCTTTTACCCGTTTTACGGCTTCTTTCTCTATGTTATCAAGGGTTTCATCGTCGGCAATGCCTTCTTTAATGATCCATTGACGCATACCGGTAATACAGTCATTGTCTTTTTCCCATTGCAGCCTTTCTTCAGACTTGTATCTTTCGTGGGAGCCGCTTGTAGAGTGTCCCTGGGGTTGTGTGCATTCCGTAATATGAAACAGTACGGGTACATGTTCTTTCCTCGTCCGGTCAATCCCCTTTTTATACATAGACAGCAGCCCTGCATAATCCCAGGCTTTGGCAGTGTAAATATGGATACCGGTATGGTCATTTTTTCCTTTTTCAAAGCCTTTCAGGGCTTCGGAAATACTGCTTTTAGTGGTTTGGTGCTCTACCGGAACACTGATTCCATAACCGTCGTCCCATACCGAGATGGCCAGGGGTACCCGTAGCACGGCAGCGGCATTCAGGGTTTCGAAAAAGTGACCCTCGCTGGTACTGGCATCACCGATGGTGGCGAATGTAACCTCATTGCCTTTGTTGCTGAACTGCTCGAAACCATGCAGCCCTTCTTCCTCTCTGAAGATCTTCGATGCCATTGCCAGTCCGAGCGACCGGGGCATTTGTCCGGCAGTGGGGGAGATATCGGCCGATACATTTTTCTGTTTGCTCAGGTCTTTCCAGTGACCGTTCTCATCCAGACTTCTTGTGGCAAAGTGGTTGTTCATCATCCGTCCGCCGTTGTCGGGATTGGCCGAAATAGATGTGTCGCCGTATAACTGGCTGAAGAAACCCTCCAGGCTTAATAATCCGGCGGCCATCATAAAGGTTTGATCCCGGTAATAGCCTGCCCGCCAGTCTCCTTTTCTGAATACTTTGGCCATGGCCAGCTGGGGTACTTCTTTCCCGTCGCCGAATATGCCGAATTTGGCTTTGCCGGTCAGTACTTCGCGCCTGCCCAGCAGACTGGCCTGACGACTTTCATTGGCGATACGGTAATCATTCAGGATCTCTGTGATGCGTTTCTGTGAGTAAGATTTCTTTTTTGCCGGCATAATAATCACATTTTATAGACCATAAAGATACTTACTATATCTAATGGTCAAACCATCTTGATTGTTCAATATGATGCCATGTTTCATACTCCGGATTTAAGCATCAAGAATCTGCCTGCTGGTTTGCCTGCCGGGTTAAGTAGCCTGATGACTATTTATTCGATTTTTTAGACAGGTCTTCCAGGTTTCTCTTAATCTCATTCAGATCTTCTTTAATGGATCTTTCGATATTTGACAGGGTTACCCTTTCGCCGCGCATGGCAAGCCTGTCAGCGGTCGTACGTGCTTTAGGTATAACGATCCACAGGATGATATACAGTATAAGACCGAAAGAATAGGCAAAAAGCGTCAGCAGAAATATGATGCGGATCCACACCGGGTCAATTTGAAAGTATGCACCCAGTCCTCCGCACACACCACCGATATATTTGTTGTCCGGGTCGCGGAAAAGTCTTTTCGGCGGGGGTTCATAGGCTGCCTCGTGTGAACTTTCCTCCCGTTGTTCTTCCTCCTCCTCTTCACCGCTGATATCCGCCGGCTCCCCGAGTTGGCCAATGGCTTCCTCCACGTCTGAGAGATCTACCACTTGCCGGTGATCCTGCTTCTTACCCTGAAACAATTCGGCCAGGCGGCTTTCAATGCCGGAAATGATTTCTTCTGAACCTTCTTCCCGTGCAAAGTGTTTTTTTATCCGCTCAAGATAACTGCTTAACCTTGAATAGGCATCTTCATCAATGTGAAATACGATGCCACTGATGTTCACTGTCAATGTTTTTTTCATGAGTATGTTTAGATTTAGAATGGGTGAATCATGGTAACATGTAACTGTTCAATATTTTTCTGTATAAATCATTGGTTCGTTCTTGCCTGAATTATTTATAAAAGATTCTACTATATTGAGCTACTTTCCGGCCTATGCGGAAAAGTTTCACTGAGTTTATGAATTAATCAGGCCAGGTTGGTAACTTTAAGCATTTCACAAAGTATTATGTCATTATGTAAGCTATGTCTGGCTCCTTAACTGTTCCACAGAATTTACCAGCTGCTTCCAGCTTTTTTCAAGTTCTGACAGTACCTCCCGGCCCGTGTGTGTGATTATATAGTATTTTCGTGGCGGACCTCCTGACGACTCTTCCCAGCGGTACTGCAGAAAACCTTCACGCTTAAGGCGGGTCAGAAGGGGATAAATGGTTCCCTCCACAACAAGCAGTTCGGCTTCTTTCAGACGGCCAATCAGTTCAGAAGCATAAGCCTCTTTGTGCGACAGGAGAGACAATGTGCAGTACTCCAGAATGCCTTTCCGCATTTGTGCTTTGGTATTTTCCAGACTCATTTTGGTAGGGTTTTGTATCATATCGATGCAAATATAAACAAAAAATAGTACTGTGCAAAACATAGTACTATTTTTTTAATTTTTGACTGCAAAAAATGCCTGCCAGCTGACTGCAGGGCAGGAGGAATGGATATTTGCGACAATATGACGGTCAAAATGGCAGCTTCCTGTCCGTGGCACGTCCTTTGATTGAGTTGGAACAGCTTTGTATAATTGTATAATATAAAACCTAAATTCATAAATAAGTACACCATATGCAAAAAGGTAAGATTGACGTTCAAACGGAGAACATTTTTCCCATCATCAAAAAATTCCTTTATTCTGACCAGGAGATATTTCTCCGGGAAATGATATCCAATGCCGTGGATGCTACACAAAAGTTAAAGACACTTTCGTCCATGGGCGATTTTGGTGGCAACCTGGGGGATCTCCGCGTGGAGGTAAAGGTTGATAAAAAAGCCAAAACCATCACTATCAGTGATAAAGGTATTGGAATGACAGCAGAGGAAGTGGATAAGTATATCAATCAGATTGCTTTCTCCAGTGCAGAAGAGTGGATCAATAAGTATAAAAGCAGTTCTGACTCCAATCCGATGATCGGACATTTCGGTCTTGGTTTTTACTCTGCATTTATGGTAGCCTCCAAAGTGGAGCTGCATACCAAATCATATCAGAAAAATGCCAAAGGGATAAAATGGACATGTGAAGGGACACCGGATTTTACCCTGGAAGAGAAGCCGAAGAAAAACAGGGGCACCGATGTGATTCTGCATGTAGCAGATGATGCCACAGAATTCCTGGAAGAACCCAGGATGTTGGAACTGTTGAAGAAATATTGCAAGTTCCTGCCGGTGGAGATTGTCTTCGGCACCGAAGAAGAAACCAGGAAAGAGAAGGATGAAAACGGTGAAGAGAAGGAAGTAAAGGTCGAGAAACCCCGTGTGATCAATAATACATTGCCGGCGTGGACCCAGCCGCCAGGCGAGCTGACGGATGAGGATTACAGGAACTTCTATCGGGAGTTGTATCCAAACAGTTTCGAAGAGCCCCTGTTTAATATCCACCTTAGTGTGGATTATCCGTTCTCGTTGACCGGGATCCTTTATTTCCCGAAAGTGAAACAAAATATTGAATTACAGCGGGATAAAATTCAGCTTTATTGCAACCAGGTGTTCGTAACAGACTCGGTAGAAGGCATTGTTCCTGACTTTCTGACATTGCTCCACGGGGTTATTGATTCACCCGACATTCCGCTGAACGTTTCACGTAGCTATCTGCAAAGCGATGCCAGGGTGAAGAAGATTAGCGGCCACATTACCAAAAAGGTAGCCGATAAACTGGAAGAATTGTTCAAAAATGACAGAGAAGATTTTGAATCCAAATGGGACGATATCAAAATATTTATTGAATATGGCATGATATCCGATGAAAAATTTAAAGAGCGCGCCAAAAAGTTCTGCCTGTTGAAGAATACGGATGGCAAATACTTTACTTTTGATGAGTATCGTGAGCATATTAAGCCACAACAGACAGATAAGGATGATAAGGTTGTACACTTGTACACGACCGATCCTGAAGAGCAGCATGGTTTTATTGAGGCCGCCAAAGAGAAAGGGTACGATGTACTTGTTTTGGATACTCCCATTGACAGCCATTTTGTGAATATGCTGGAGACAGATCTGGAGAACAGCTCATTCACACGGGTAGATGCTGAAGTAGTTGATAAGTTGATCAAAAAAGAAGAAGAGCTACCTTCCAAACTTACCGATGAGCAAAAGGAGAAGCTCAAGCCCATGATCGAAAAGCATGTTGATCAGCAGCGTTTCCAGGTGGCTTTTGAAAACCTCAGTGAGTCAGAGCAACCCATGGTGGTCACCCAGCCCGAATTTATGCGCCGCATGAAGGATATGTCGGCTGCCGGTGGTATGAGCTACATGGGAACATTGCCTGATAGTTATATGCTGGTGGTGAACAGCAACCATCCGCTAATTGTAAACCTGCTGGAACAGGAAGATGAAGAAGTGCGTGATAAGCAGATCCGGCAGTTGATTGACCTTGCTTTGCTCGCGAAGAACCTCCTGAAAGGGGAAAAACTGACACGCTTTGTTCAACGTAGTGTGGAGTTGTTCTAGACATTTTAAACACTTTGATTACCAGCAGGTAAATTGAAGGGATAAAAAATTTCCCGGGGCTGGTTGTAATTTTTTTAAAGAAAGTATTGTGAATAATTGAAAAGGTATTATCTTTGCACTCCCAAAGCGGGAAAAAGGGATTTCATCCAATGTGGTGGGGTCATTTTTTCCCGGGTTTAAGAAAAGGGTTAACGATCT
>JAWLDT010000051.1:0-19528 GCA_041686485.1 Bacteroidales bacterium
ACTCTTGTATCCTGACAAACCGTTCACTTTTTCAGACAGCTCAAGCGCTGTGGTGACAGGTCAAGCCCTGTCATTACGGTAGCTCTCCGCGGGGAAGTGGTTGAAGCCGGTCAAGCCCGGCCTACACTTTTCACTTCATCCCTCAAGCTTCACTCCTGAGACTTCTCATCTTACTTCTAACCTCCATCCAACCTCTAACCTCTTCTCTGCTTCCAGCTTCCAGCTTCCAGCTTCGAGCTTATTTTACCGTTTACTGTTCACCGTTCACTGTTCACTGTTCACCGTTTGGCTTTTCTTCTTGCTAAAAAGTAAAGCACCCAATTTTCACAAAACGAAACAAATACGTTGCATTTACTGCATCTGTAGCCTCAGGTTCGTCAGGCCGGCTTCTCTGGCCGCAGATACCACCTGTTGATATTCTGATTGGTAGATACGTCTGGAGATTTTTGGATAATCGTGTGCTTTATACATGGGTGTGTACTGCGACATGATATTGAGGTAGGTGTCTTTGGGCAGATGATTGGCAATCCATTGAACCACCTGATCACTTTTGGCCACGTTTTCGGGCATCACCAGGTGTCTGACCATCAACCCCTGATGGATAATGTCGGATCCGGCCGTTGGTTTTGCAACTCCCACCTGCCTGTGCATCTCCAGTAAGGCCTCTTTGGTAATCTCCGGGTAACTTGAAGCACCGTTTGAGTATTTGGCAGCAGCATCCGGATCATCATATTTGAAATCTGCCAGATAGATGTCTACCACGCCATCCAGGATCTCCAAAATCTCTTTTTTCTCCCACCCACAGGTGTTGTATGCCAATGGTAAGCGTAATCCGTTGGAGGTCGCATGTTCCAGAGCACGCAAAATTTGTGGTGCATAATGGGTAGGCGTAACCACATTGATGTTGTGGCATCCGATACGCTGCAGTCCCAGCATCATATTTGCCAGTTCACTGGTGTTGTACTCCCTGCCCTGGCCATAATGACTGATCTCATAATTTATGCAAAATACGCAAAGCAATGAGCAGTTTGCAAAAAATACCGTACCGGACCCATTGTCACCTACCAATTCGTTTTCTTCTCCAAAGTGGGGATTGGCTGATGATATCTCCAGGGTGGCATTGGCACTACAGTTACCTCTTTCTCCGCTTAAACGGTCAGCCCCACATTCGCGTGGGCAGATATGGCAACGCCGCATTTTGTCGTACAGAATATCCGCACGCTTTTTCAGTTCCCCACTTTCGTGCAATGCAACATATTTCGGGGTATACGATGTACGCATGGTATGATTGGTTTCTGAGACGCCTGCATGGGCAAAGCCACCTTTAAGTAACAGGTCCCCCGTTACTGCCGCTGCCGGCATAAGTGCCAGTGTCCGCAGGAATCGACGTCTGTTGTGCTTAAACATAGTGTCAGTGTAAAGGGTAATGCATTGGTTTCCAACCATAAATATAATTAAAATTTTCCGGACGACATTAGCCTGCCTGTCCTGATTAATTCATAATCTTAGTGAAACCTGTCCCACCTATGCCGGAAAGTAGTTCAATGCAGTAGAATGTTCTGTATAAGGCAGGCTATACATATATTCGTTCCGGTATTGAACAAATCCATATCTTCAGCCCTTGTACATATTCAAGGTTAAATATAATATCAACATACTCCCGTAGGTTTTTCGAAGGTTTATGTGTTGAACCTGTTGCATACATAAAAATAAATTCCTATATTTAATCCTATATTAACCAGTAACCACAAAGCGAACAGATATGGCAGATTTAACTACTACTTACATGGGATTGACGCTAAAAAGCCCTCTGATTGTTGGTGCCTGTAACCTGACAATGGAAAAGGATATTGCGCAAAAGATGGAGGAGGCCGGTGCCGGAGCCATCGTATACAAGTCACTGTTTGAGGAACAGGTCAACCTGGAAAGCCTGCAGATGGATGAGGAGTTGCGTGAATATGAAGAGCGGCATGCTGAGATGATCAGTTTGTTTCCCGGGATTAAACATGCAGGTCCGGAAGAGCACCTGGAAAAGCTTCGCAAACAAAAGAAAGCGTTGAATATTCCTTTGATAGGCAGCCTCAATTGTAAAAACAAGGACACATGGGTTGATTATGCCGTGGAAATGGAAAAAACCGGCGTAGATGCCCTTGAGCTTAATTTTTATGCCAGTCCGGAGAGTTTTGATGCCGTGGCAGGGCAGCTTGAAGAGGAACAGCAGCAGATAGTGAAAACGGTAAAGGAAAAGGTGAATATACCCGTTGGGGTTAAATTAAGTCCCTTTTATTCCAACCCGCTGCATGTGATCAGGCAGATGGATACAGCCGGTGCCGATGGTTTTGTATTGTTTAACAGGTTGTTTCAGCCTGATATTGATACGAAAAAAGAGGATCACCAGTTTCCGTTTAATCTGAGTCAACCGATGGATTATCGTTTGCCACTGCGTTTTGCCGGTTTGCTTCATAAAGAAATTAATGGCAGCATCTGTGGCAATACCGGCATTTTTTCGGGTGAAGACATGGTGAAGATGCTTTTGGCCGGCGCCGATTGCGTGCAGGTGGTGAGTGCGGTTTATAAACATAAGGTGTCGCATATCGCCCGGATGCTGAAAGAGCTTTCAGCATGGATGGATGCCAATGGGTATGCAAGCCTGGATGCTTTCCGTGGCAAACTTGCCAAAGCCAATGTAAAGGACCCGTATGCTTACCATCGTGCACAATATGTTGATATGCTGATGAAGCCGTTTGACTTGCTGAAGAAATATCCGCAAGTGTAAGACAAGATCGCAGGTTTTACAAAAAGAGGTTGTTGCATAAAGACAACCTCTTTTTATCTTTGCAGGTTTAGTATTCGTTATTTTACCTGAACCAAACATGAGTGACCGTATAACCAGGGAGCGGGAATATCACAATAAAGCTTTTAGTGAAGGCCTGAGAAAACCTGCTGAAAAATTTTACTCCATTCATAAATCATCACTCGACCAACTTTATGCTTTACTGGCAAAGTATGGTAAGGGCAAAGATGTATTGGAATATGGGTGCGGTACCGGCGGGCATATTGTTTTTTTGACTCAGCATGCGCAAACCGTAACTGCCATAGATATTTCCGATTATGCCATACAAACAGCCAGGGAAAAAGTTGCAGAATTAAACATTGATAATGCCAGCTTTTTTGAAATGAATGCAGAGCATCTGAATTTTGAGGATGATTCTTTTGACCTGGTTTTTGGGAACTCCATCATTCATCATTTAGATCTGAAACAGGCTTATTCAGAAATAAAACGAGTATTGAGACCAGGTGGGGTGGCAATCTTTTATGAGCCCCTGGGTCATAACTATTTTATTAATAAATACAGAAGTTCAACCTCTCAAATGAGAACAGCGGATGAACATCCTTTGCTTATGAAGGATATAAAGTTAGCCGGCAGCTACTTTCATGAAGTTACTGTAGAATATTATCATCTTACCACTCTTGCTGCTGTCCCGTTCAGAAATACTTTTCTTTTTAATTCGTGGTTAGGAGGGCTTAGTTTGTTAGATAAAACCTTGTTTTCTTTGTTTCCCTTTATAAAAAAGTATGCCTGGTTCAGTATTATTGTACTTAAAAATGAATAATCCTGCAAGTTCTGCATCAGTGTCGTGTCCATGCTACTGTCCCGGTTAAGAAGCATTGACTCGATACTATATGTCACCTGATTTTGTTTGAACCGCTGCTTCAATTGTATTCCAGAGCTTTTGGGCAGTTATGTCCCAGGAAAAACACTTCTTTCGCAGCCTTCCTTTTGCTATAAGGTTTTCGCGGAGTTCTGCATCAGTAGATATATGGGTCATGGCCTGGGTGATAGAATCTACCGAAAAAGGATTAATCAGAAGAGCTGCTTCGCCGGCAACTTCCGGCATGGAACTTACATTGGAGGTTATAACGGGTGTTTCCGCATTAAATGCTTCCAAAATAGGAATACCAAAACCCTCAAAAGTGGGCACAAAAACCAAAGCTTCTGCTGCTGAATAAAGCAAAACCAGGTCATTTAACTGCCTTCTGCCCAAAAAAACAACATCTTCTTTATACGTAATGTTTTCTATGGTTTCCGCAATATGAGGATGTATATTTTTCTTGCCTCCCACAATCAACAGTTTCATGTTACGGGTATCCTTTTCCTTAAAACGATCAAAAGCTTTAAGCATTCTGATGATATTTTTTCTCGGAATCAAAGCGCCTACATATAAAAGGAACGGCTTTCCCGCGGTAAATGTCATGCGCGTTATTTGGTCCTGCTTTTCACCCAGCGGACGATAGGAGGTGTTGCAACCATTATGCATTACCTCCACTTTTTCCGGAGCCACTCCATAACTCTGTATAATATCCTGCTTTGAATAGTCACTGACAGTGCCAATTTTTGTTGCCTGGCGTGCATATCTGGGGAATAATTTCAGGTAATAATGGCGGGTCCAGAAAGGCAAACCCTCAGGCTTATGCACGAAATTGAGGTCATGTAAAACCTGAACACAGGGGACAGAGGCATTCAGCGTCATCCATCCGTCAGGAGAAACAAAAACATCTGCTTTAACGCTTTTGAGGAAAAAGGGTAAAAGGATTTCAAATCGTAAAAACCATAAAAAAGGGTGACGAGATTTCGGCGGCAGAACGACGCAGCGGGTATTTTCAGGAAACTGCAAAGAGGCATGTGGTTTTCTGTCAAAAACCAAAATGAACTTATGTTCCGGATACCAACGGGTTATGCGGCTTATGGTTTCAAAAGTAAACCATCCGATACCATCCAGTTTTTCGGGAAGGAGTAATTGGACGTTAACGACAATGTTCATATGTTCATGGCAAAGCCATCTGTTATTGCCAGGTCTTACGCATGGTTGTTGCTATTGTCATACTGTGCAACGATCTTAAGCGTATCGTGGGCGATCACCAGTTCTTCGTTGGTAGGGACCACCATTACTTTTACCTGGGAATTTTGCTCGGAGATCATTTCCAGTTTGCTGCGCAAGCCAGTATTTTTGGCTACATCAAATGACAGTCCGAGGTATTCCAGACCTTTACAGATCTCTTCCCTGGTCTCAGGGCCGTTCTCGCCGACGCCACCGGTAAATACAATAAGGTCTACACCTCCCATGGCTGCGGTGTATGCGCCTATGTATTTTTTAACGCGGTAGATATACATGTCAAGGGCAAGCTGTGCCCTTTTATTGCCTTCCTGCCAGGCAGCCTGCTCAATATCCCGCATGTCGTAAGATATTCCACTAACTCCTAACACGCCGCTTTTCTTGTTGATCAGGTTGTTGGCTTCATCAACACTTAAACCTTTTTTGTTCATGACATACAGCAAAGCACCCAGGTCAAGGTCTCCGGTACGTGTACCCATGATAAGGCCTTCAACCGGGGTAAGTCCCATGGATGTATCTACCGACTTACCATTTTTAATGGCTGTTACCGAGGCTCCGTTACCAAGGTGACAGGTAATGGCCTTTACATGGTCTTTGCGCATAAACAGGGCGTCACAGGCCTGTTCAAACACATACTTATGGCTTGTGCCGTGAAATCCGTAGCGCCTGATCTTATCTTTTTCATAGAGCTCATAAGGAAGTCCGTACATGTAAGCATGTGGCGGGATGGTCTGATGGAAGGCTGTATCAAATACCGCCACCTGAGGAACGGAGGGCAGTAATTTTTCCATAGATACAATACCCTTCAGATTGGCCGGGTTATGCAGGGGAGCCAAGTCGACGACCTCCTCGATGTTCTTTTTCACATCTTCGGTGATCAGGGCAGAGGCGCTGAACTTTTCCCCACCATGGGCAACGCGGTGGCCAACAGCGATTATCTCGTCCACACTTGCAATGACGCCATGGTTTTTATCCAACAGGGCTTTCAGGATCATGTCAATCCCAACTTCATGGTTTTTGACATCCTGAATCAGCCTATATGGCTCTTTACCTTTGGGCTGATGCTTGAACTCGCTATCTTTAAGGCCCACTCTCTCCAACAGCCCTTTAGCCAAAAGTTCTGCGTTGTTGGCCATGTCGATCAACTGATACTTGATGGATGAACTTCCACAATTGAGAACTAGAATTTTCATTTGTTTGTCTGGGTTTTGATATAATTTTAATGAATATAAGAAAAGAGGGATTTTTTATCTGGCTGCCGCCTGATTGGCTGTGATGGCGGCCAGGTTAACAATATCATCTACCGAACACCCTCTTGAAAGGTCATTGATGGGAGCGGCCATGCCCTGTAATACCGGGCCAACCGCTTCAGCGCCTGCAAGCCGTTGAACGAGCTTATAAGCGATGTTACCGACCTCAAGGCTCGGGAAAATCAATACGTTCGCTTTTCCTGCAATCTGGCTACCGGGAGCTTTACTTTTGCCTATGGCTTCCACAATAGCGGCATCTGCCTGCATTTCTCCGTCAATCAGTAAATCAGGATCTTTTTCTTTGGCTATATTGGTGGCCTCAACCACTTTGTCAACCATCTCATGGCTGGCACTTCCTTTGGTTGAAAAACTGAGCATGGCAACCCGTGGTTCAACCCCGACGATAGCGCGGGTAGTCTTACCGGTCATCACCGCGATCTCCGCCAGCTCCTGAGCCGTCGGGTCGGGGTGAACCGCACAGTCTGCAAATACCAGTATGCCGTCTTCACCCCACTTTTTGTCGGGCATGATCATTATAAAAGCTCCCGAAACCACACTGATGCCTGGCAGGGTTTTTACAACCTGAAAGGCCGGACGAAGCACATTGCCCGTGGCATTCATGGCACCTGCAACTTCACCGTCAGCGACACCATCCTTGATAAGAAGGGTGGCCAGATACAACGGGTCCTCAACCAGACCGGCAGCCTCTTCTTTCGTTAACCCTTTGTGCTGACGAAGCTGGTACAATAGCTCAACATAATGCGCTTTGTGTTCAAATTTTTTGGGGTCAATAATGGTCGCCTTTTCGATGGAGCCCAGCCGGTAATCCCTGGCCGACTTTAATATGGCATCACGATTGCCAAGAAGAATGATCTGTGCAATCTCATCAGCCAACAGCTTATCTGCCGCTTTCAGGGTGCGTTCTTCAAGCCCCTCAGGAAGTACAATGGTTTTGCTCTGCTCTTTAGCCTTTTGTTTGATAGATTCAAGTAACTGCATGGGAATGGTTATGTGTTATATAGACTATTTTGAATATCGAAGTGCGACAAAATTACTATTTATTTGTTCGTCGCCAAAGTGATTTAAGCAAATTTGCCATGTGCTCTTGTATCCAGCTCGAAAGCGGATGATCCGTTAAACTGGTAAAACAGGTATTTACACTTGACGCCGGACATTCGTTGGGGTGTAATTTGTATTCCTTAAAATGGCTACCTTTGTCAAAAAAATATATGCGTGTTACCCTGGCAACAACAATAGGCCTGCTTTTCTTTGTGAGTGGTTTGTTTCAGGTTGGATTTCCGGTGATTCCGCAGGCCATGGCCGGGCAGTTGTCCGGATCTGATGTGGTTGTGAGTGAAAACAACAGTCAGGAAAAGGAAACTACCACGCAAGATTTTTTCAATACACCACATAACCTTGTTCCCCGGGATAAAACTTACCAACCCCTGCCTTTGTCAAATCAAACGGATAATACCTGGATTGGCCTTCTGCTTCTCATGGCGCTTTCTTTTTTAGCATTGGCGCGTTTTTATTTTCCCGGTCGTGTGGAACAATTTTTGAAAGCTGTGCTATCCAAGCGTTTTTTCTATCTGCTCGAAAGAGAAAGCACACTTTTTCGGGAAACACCTGCTTACCTTCTTTTTCTTAATTTTTTGCTGGTTGCCACATTATTGCTTTACCAAACGCTTAGCTATTTTGATCTGATGGATGCCTGGATGCATGTTCATCCTGCCGTGATTTGTGCCATCATTTTCTGTTGCCTGTTGGTCTTTTATGTGGTAAAAATCATGGCAGTTATGATTCTTGCATGGGTATTCAGCACCAGGCGGGCAACCATTATATATCTTGAAAACATATTTGTTTTTAATTTTTTCACCGGACTTATTCTGCTGCCACTGGTGTTTTATCATGCCCTGAATGTAGATGCTTATGGCCTCTATATCTCCTGGTTGGTAGTGATTGTGGCAAATGTGGTCAAGGTTTTCAGGGGTAGCTTAAACGGTTACAAAGCCTCCGGTTTTTCTGTGTATTACTTATTTTTGTACCTTTGCGGTGTCGAAATAGCCCCATTGCTATTCATTGTCAAAGGGGTATCTGCATATTTGTTGAATAACTAAACAGAGAGGAGTCGGGCCTTGAGAATCAAACACGTTCTAATATCACAACCGCCCCCGGAGAACGATAAGTCGCCTTATGCCGACCTTATCAAACAACACAACCTGGAGGTCTGTTTCCGGAAGTTTATAAAAATAGAAAGCATTGGCGCCAAGGAGTTTCGCAAACATCGTATACAAATACCCGATTTTACAGCGATCATTTTCACCTCCAAGAACGCCATCGACCACTTTTTTGGCCTTTGTGAAGAGTTGCGGGTTCAAATATCCGAACAGATGAAATATTTCTGCACTTCCGAGGCCATCGCCCTCTATATGCAAAAATATGTGCAGTATCGCAAACGAAAGATCTTCTTTGCAAACAACGATTTTTCTGAACTTCTGGATCTCATTAAAAAACATAAGGACGAAAAGTACCTTTTCCCCTGTGCGGAAAACCACAAAAAAGATATACCAAAGCTGCTGAAGCAAAACAAGATCCGATTTACTTCTGCGCCAATATACCGAACTGTTCCTGAGGATCTTACAGATATTGACATTGACAAGTATGATTTGCTGGTGTTCTTCAGCCCGAATGGTATCCAATCTTTGCGGTACAATTTTCCGGAGTATAAGCAGGGTGATGCCATTGTAGCTACCTTTGGCACAGCTACCCAAAAGGCAGCGGAGAAGGAAGGTTTTGATATACAGATCGCAGCGCCTACCGAAACTGCTCCTTCCATGGTAATGGCCCTTGAAGAATATCTGGAAGGCTCAAAATAGTAAAGAGGCCTCTGGGTGGGGTTCTTTGACAAACAGCCAGATCTTATAAGCGGCATGGATACCTTAAAAAAGAACGAGCGGCTGGGGAACTTCTACCTGAGAGAAATTTTGTTTCGGCGGGGGAAGCATATGTTTCACTATCCTTTCCTGGTGATCTATCTTTGCAGCCCGCAGGACGATCTCAGTCAATGGTTTACCAGCAGGAAAAGAATTGCTTCAAATGCCAGGTTCGATTACCCCGCCAAATGTCTTGTCGGGGTGTCACGCCGGAAAATAAAAAAAGCCGTCTCCCGTAATCGTATAAAACGGCTGACCAGAGAGGCTTACCGTCAAAACAAAAGGGACTTCTATGCGTTTCTCAAAGAGAAAGAATGCGTTTGTATGATGGCGTTTATCTATACTTCAGTGAAGATGCCTGCTTATCGTGATATTGAAGGGGCCGTTCAAACAGCTTTGGAAACCATTAAGGAACAAATAGCCGCTGATCATACAACCTGTTAGGGTAAGGGAAATAAAACATATATCTATGAAGCAGTGGATACAGGTATTGAATAAAGGGTTTAGCTGGCTGTTCATCATGATCATCCGCTTTTACCAGGGCGCCATATCGCCTTATCTGCCTCCTTCATGCCGTTATTCCCCTACCTGTTCCCAGTATGGTATTGAAGCACTCAGGAAACATGGGGCCCTGAAAGGTGGCTGGTTGACTGTTAAACGATTCGCTTCCTGTCACCCATGGGGCGGAAGCGGCCATGATCCCGTTCCTTAAGAAAAAAATGTAACCATGAATAAACAACGAAAATCACTATCTGTAAAACTCCGGCTTACAGCCTGGATCGCTGCCATCAGTGTTTCGGTCGTTCTCCTGACAGCTGCCGGAAACAAGAACTTTGAAATCACCAAACAGCTCGATATTTTTTCAACCATGTTTAAGGAGGTGGTTGTAAACTATGTGGACGAAGTGAATGTTTCTGATATGATGAAATCCGGGATCGATGGGATGTTGTCAACCCTTGATCCTTATACGACCTTCATCCCCGAATCCCAGATAGAAGATGTGCGCTTCATGACTACCGGCCAGTATGGAGGTATTGGTGCGGTGATTCGATCACGAAATGATCATATGATGATCGTCGAGCCTTATCAAGGTTTTCCGGCCCATCAGGCAGGTCTGATCCCCGGAGATATTATCCTGGAGATCAACGGACAGTCGGTCAAAGGACTCGATTCAGATGAGACCCGAAACCTGCTTACCGGACAACCGGGTACTTCTGTTGATCTCCTGATAGAAAGGGAAGAAGAGGACACTCCTGTTGAATTTCGTATTGAACGCGAAGTGGTGCAGGTCGACAACATCCCCCATTACGATATACTGGATGACAGAATTGCCTACATCAAACTTGCCAACTTTACACGCAATGCCGGCCGTGAGGTCAGGGATGCGCTTCAGGAGCTCAGGGAAGAACATGATGTGGAGGGTGTTATCATTGACCTTCGTGGAAATGGCGGTGGTTTGCTGAATGAGGCTGTCAATATTTCCAACCTCTTCATTGAGAAAAACCAGCTTGTGGTGAATACGAAGGCCAGGATCGAAGAGCGTGATACCCGGCACAATACCCTCAATGACCCGTTAGATACCGAAATTCCACTGGCTATTGTGGTAGATAACGCCAGTGCTTCCGCTTCAGAGATTGTAGCCGGTGCCATACAGGATTATGACCGTGGTGTAGTCATTGGCGACCGGACCTTTGGAAAGGGGTTGGTGCAAAATGTGCTGCCGCTCAGCTATAATACCCGGCTAAAGGTCACTGTAGCAGAATACCTGATCCCTAGTGGTCGCAGCATTCAGGCTATCAATTATGCTGAAAGGCGTGAGGATGGCAGTGTGGCGAAAATCCCGGACTCCCTCAGGCAGGCGTATGAAACCCGCAATGGCAGAATAGTATATGACGGCGGAGGCATTGCTCCCGATATTGATGTTGAAAAACCGGAACCGGCGCAGGTTACCCAAAACCTGATACGACAATATATGATCTTTGACTATGCGTCCGAGTTTTACCGCCAGCATGATACCATCCCCGAACCGGCTTCTTTTGTGATCGATGATGATATTTATGAAGATTTTCTCGATTTTGTCGAAAGGCAAGGATTCGATTATGATACCCAAAGCGAAAAACTTTTGAAAGAACTTCAGGATGTTACTGCTGAAGAAAGTTACCACGATGCCGTGGTAGAAGAGATCAAACGGCTGGAGGAAACCATCAGGCAGGAGAAAGGACGGGATTTTGTTACATTTCGTGAGGAAATCGAACAACGGCTTCGCGCAGAGATCGTATCCCGCTACTACTATCAGAAAGGGCAGGTCATTGTTTCACTGGATACCGACCCCGATGTGGAAGAAGCCCTGGAAATCCTTAGTAACCGGCAATCTTATGAGGATGTGTTGACGCCATAGTTCACTGTTCACCGTTCAGCTCCTCCAGGGCGAGCTGTGCTTCTTCCCATTCCGTTTCTGTTTTGCGGAGCTGTTTTTTTACGGCTTCATATTCGTTGAATACCTTTCCGCTGTCCACCTTATCCTGATCAAGGGTCGGATTGGCGATGATCGCTTCCAGGGAAGCCGCCTGCTGTTCCAGTGATTCAATCTCTTCTTCGTAACGGGCAATGCGCCTTTCCAATTTTCGCACTTCACGTTCGTATTCCTTTTTCTTTTGATAAGAATATTTGCGCGAGGAGTTGTTATCTGAAGCGGTATTTTTCTTGCCAACCTTTTTTATGGTTTCAAGTTCAGAGAGGTTTTCTATGCGGCGCGATTCAATAAAATCGTAAATATCACCATTGAATTCTTTAATCTGCCGGTTCCTGAATTCAAAGACTTTTTCCGTCAGCCCCTGCAGGAAATCCCGGTCGTGAGAGACCACAATGATGGTACCGCCAAACTGCAGCAGGGCATTTTTCAGTATATCCTTGGAGCGCATGTCGAGGTGGTTGGTAGGCTCGTCAAGCACAAGCAGGTTTACCGGTTCCAGAAGGAGTTTGGCAATGGCCAGCCGTGATTTTTCGCCACCTGATAAGACCTTTACTTTTTTTTCGATGTCTTCACCGCTGAAAAGAAAGCCCCCCAGTATATTCCGCACATGTTTCCTGATTTCACCGGTAGCTTCATGGTCGAGGGTTTCAAACACTGTTTTCTCCGGGTCGAGGTATTCTGACTGGTTCTGGGCGAAATAGCCGGTTTTGACCTGGTGGCCCGGTATGATTTCCCCTTCGTGGTCGAGGTTGCCGGTGATGATCCTTGCCAGGGTGGTTTTCCCTTCTCCGTTGCGGCCCACAAAGGCAATGCGCTCTCCACGGCCAACAAGGAAGTTCAGCCCGCTAAGCACCTCTTTGCTGTCGTAACGTTTGTGGATATTACGGGCTTCCAGACTTACTTTGCCAGAGGGTGGTGCTTCGGGAAAGCGGAAATGAATAGCACTGGTATCCATGGTATCTACTTCTACCTTATCCATTTTTTCCAGAAGCTTGACTTTAGATTGTACCTGGCGGGCTTTGGTTGCCTTGGCTCTAAAACGGGTGATAAATCTCTCTATCTGGGCGATCTCACGTTGCTGGTTGTTATAGGCTGCCATTTCACGTTCCATACGCTCTTCGCGCAGCACGACATAGTCGGAGTAGCATGCCTTGTAATCATAGAGTTTTCCCATGCTAAGTTCGATTGTGCGGCTGGTGATATTGTCAAGAAATGCACGATCGTGCGAGACCAGCATGACGGCACCGGGGTATTCTTTCAAAAAGTTCTCCAGCCACTGGATGGATTCAATATCCAGGTGGTTGGTAGGCTCGTCCAGCAACAACAGCTCAGGGTTTTGCAGTAGGAGCTTCGCCAGCTCCACCCGCATCTGCCAGCCACCGCTGAAGGTTGCCAGGGGCCTGTCAAGGTCCCCGCGTTCAAAACCCAGCCCCAGCAATACTTTTTCTGCCTGTGCTGTCTGGGACCCGCCACCAAGCAACTCATAACGTTCGCCGGCCTCTGCCAGCTCCTGCATTAGTTTTTGGTAGGATTCGCTGTCGTAATCCGTCCTGTGGGTGACCGCTTCTGTGAGTTTTTTAATCTTCTGCTCCAGAGACTTTACCTCGGCAAAGGCGTTCAACGTTTCTTCAAGAACGCTTTTCTTACTCCTGAAATGCATCTCCTGAGGCAGGTATCCGATCCGGCTGCCTGAAGGCATAGATACCGTCCCCTTTTCAGGGTGAAAATGCCCGGCGATAATGTTCATTAACGTAGTCTTCCCGGCCCCGTTCTTACCTGTCAGCCCGATACGGTCACGCGGGTTGATGATAAAGGAGATATCATCAAACAGGATTTCACCGGTGAACTGAACGGTAAGGTTGTTGACGGAGAACATATTATATCAGCTTCAGGTGTAGCTCTTTTAGTTGTTCGGGTGCGATGGGAGCGGGGCTGTCGATCATCACATCGCGGCCTGCGTTGTTCTTCGGGAATGCGATATAGTCGCGGATGGTTTCGGAGCCGCCAAACAGGGCGCACCAGCGGTCGAACCCGAAAGCCACACCTCCATGTGGCGGTGCGCCGTATTGGAAAGCATCCATCAGGAAGCCGAACTGCTTTTTGGCTTCTTCCTTGGTGAACCCCAGGGCGTCAAACATCTTTTCCTGCAGGCTACGTTCAGCAATACGGATGGAGCCGCCGCCAATCTCCACGCCGTTGATTACCATGTCGTATGCATTGGCGCGTACATTGCCGGGGTCTGTCTCCAGCAGCGACATGTCTTCGGACAGCGGTGCGGTAAACGGATGGTGCATGGCATAGTATCGACGGGTGTCCTCATCCCATTCGAGGAGCGGAAAGTCGGTGATCCATAGGCAGGAGTAGGTGCCGGGGTCACGTAATTCCAGCCTGTTTCCCATCTCCAGTCGCAGCTCGCCAAGGGCTTTGCGGGTTGCATCTGTTTTTCCGGCCAGGATCAGCAACAGGTCACCGGGTTTTGCATCAAAGGCTTCGGCCCAGGATTGCAATTGTTCCTGGTCAAAGAATTTATCCACAGATGATTTAAAGCTGCCATCTTCATTGTATTTGACGTATACCAGTCCCTTGGCACCGATTTGCGGGCGTTGTACCCATTCAGTAAGGGCATCCAGTTGCTTGCGGCTATATCCGGCGCAGCCTTCTGCACGGATGCCGGCCACCAACTCTGCGTTATCAAATACCTTAAAGCCTTTGTTCATGGTTAGGTCATTGAGCTCTACAAAATGCATCCCGAAACGGGTGTCGGGCTTGTCACTGCCATAGTATTTCATGGCATCATGGTAGCTCATTCGGTCAAAATGAACGTTTTCAATCCCTTTGACCGCTTTGAAAAGGTGTTTGGCCAGTCCTTCGAAGGTTTCGAGTACGTCGTCGCGTGTCACGAACGACATCTCACAGTCGATCTGTGTAAATTCGGGTTGGCGGTCGGCCCGCAGGTCTTCGTCGCGGAAGCACTTCACGATCTGGAAGTAGCGGTCGAGGCTGCCTACCATGAGCAGCTGCTTGAAGGTCTGCGGGGATTGTGGCAGGGCATAAAATTCGCCCGGGTGCATGCGGGAGGGTACCACAAAGTCGCGGGCTCCTTCCGGGGTAGATTTGATCAGCACCGGGGTTTCCACTTCCAGAAATTGTTGGTCGCTGAGGTACTTTCTTGTCTCCAGAGCCATTTGGTGGCGCAGCTCCAGGTTGCGACGCACCGGCTGCCGGCGGATGTCGAGGTAACGGTATTTCATGCGAAGCTCGTCGCCGCCGTCGGTGTCTTCCTCGATGGTAAAAGGGGGAAGCTGAGCCTTATTCAGCACCACAATATCCGTTACGTTGATCTCAATATCGCCCGTGGGCATCCGGGGGTTTTTGTTGCTTCGCTCGGTCACCTTCCCTTTAACCTGTAAAACATATTCACGGCCCAGCTCACGCGCCTGCTCACAGAGGGCGGCGTCTGCTTCCATATTAAAAGCCAGCTGGGTAATCCCAAAACGGTCGCGCAGGTCGATGAAGGTCATACCCCCCAGGTCGCGTGAACGTTGTAGCCAGCCGCAGAGGGTTACTTCTTTTCCTTTGTCTTCCAGGCGGAGTTCTCCGCAGTTATGTGTTCTGAGCATAGGTATCCTGTTTTATTTCAGGAGGCAAAGGTACGAAGAATCTGGCAGGTAACCGTTGTGCCTATCGTTATATACAGCGAAAGAAGGAATCCTCGCTGCGGGTGTCCCTACAACTGCGATTTTTGTTGTGTAAGCAATCTTTTCGGTAAAAAAACAGGCATATTCCCATTGAACATGTGGTCAGAGATATCCGGGAATCCGGGGCCATGTGTGCTCCTCCGACAAACAACAGATACATCAGCGACCGGCTTCATCCAATAATCCTGAATACTTTTTGATCAACTTAAAAACAAAATAGAAGCCTCCCGTAACTATCACCGCAAAGGTCCAGAAATCCCACTGAACAGTGAATGAGCCCGAATGTACGATATCTTCGGCATACTGAAAAAGGAAGATAAGAAGAAAAATGGCAAAAAACCCGTTTTTTTCTTTCTTCAATACTTTCTTTATGCTGAATGAAACGGAAGGCGGCCGATAATTCTGAAAAGCCGGGACAAAAGCCGGGGTACCTGATGACCAGTCCAGGAATTGTTTTCCAAATTTATTTCGTAAAAACTGTTCTTCTGCAAACATAATTCTTTCATAGTAGATCCAATAGGCCAGGATAAAGATGGTTATGAACCAAACGTTTTCCGTAAGCATGGCTATTCCAACCCAGATCAAAAAGTTACCCAGGTACAGGGGGTGGCGCACGATCGAGTATATTCCTGAAGTATTGAGTTGGTCGGCGATTTGCCCGGCACCGGTGTTTCGTCCGGAAGTATTTTTTGGCGTGTGGCCTACCGTAAACACCCTGACAGCCAGTCCTGCTATTGCTACGAGCAAACAGAAGAAGGGATATATTTCTTCGATGGCCCATTCAGGCTGATGAATCTTTACATATTCCTGATAGATGTAGATCCCCAATCCCACGGGCAACAATAGAAGGGGAAGTTTGCTGCGATATTTGAATAAAAAATTGCCTTGTGCTTCTAGTTCTTCCTGTAATGCCATATTTTTACGAATTATTTTACCAGTTCATAACCGTCTTCAATGCCTTTCTTTACTGCCGGTATCCCATCTTCCATCCAACGTGGCGCCGGTTCGTCCCTGAGGTAGTGTTCGAAGAACTGGTGCATCCTGATGGAGAGATCCATCCGGTTGGGACGGCGTCTCAGGTTGTGGGCTTCATCGTTGTAGCTGAGCATCCATACCGGTTTACCCAGGCGACGCATGCCCATATAGAGTTCGATGCCCTGGTACCATGGTACGGCACCATCATCGTCGTTGTGCATCATCAGCAGGGGCGTGTTGATACGGTCGGCATGGAAGATGGGTGAATTTTCGATGTAACGGAGTGTTTCATCCCAGATGGTACCCCCGATCCGGCTTTGGGTTTCTTCATACTGGTAGATGCGGCTCATGCCGGTCGACCAGCGGATCCCGCCGTAGGCGCTGAACATGTTACTCACCGGGGCACCCGCCATGGCTGCCTTGTACATGTCGGTGCGGGTGATCAGCCAGGCGATTTGGTATCCTGCCCAGCTTTGTCCCTGTAATCCGATGTTTTCCCGGTCGATAAAATCAAACTGGTTCACCATGGCTTTGGTGCCACTTACGATCGCATCATAGGCGCTTTGACCGGGATAACCTACCCTGTAAGGGATGTCCGGGACAAAAATGATGTAGTCATTGCTGACATAAAAACTACGATTGATGGTTGACCAGCTGGGGGTCGGAACAAAATGACTGTGCAAGCCGTCAGATGAACGTTCATAAAAATACACGAGCATCGGGTATGTTTTCTCCGGATCAAATGTTTCAGGGAGATAGAGCAACCCCTGGAGAGAATCGTTGGCAAATGACATCCACTCTACGAGCTCCACCGTTCCCCAGAGGTATTCATCCTGTTGCGGATTGGTGTCCGAGATGCGTTCAGCATCTGCAAAGCTGATGTCACTGAACCACAGGTCTGGGTAATCTTCAAACGTACTTTTCCGCCAGATCATTACATTGGCATCCCTGGCTTTTTCAGGACGGTAATACCTTACGTTGTCCATCACCAGACGCTGCGGGTCACGGGAGCGGTTCGCACGTGAATGATAGAAACCGCTTTGTTTGGTATAGATGTCAAATGCGGATAACATGATGTTGTCACGCCGTCCGATCGATTCGGTTTCCGGATCCAGATCAACATACCGGAGACGGATATTGTTGTCGCGGCCAAAGCCGTCTGTAAGGGGCGCCGCTTCATCCTCGCCTGTTGGGTCAACACGCCAGATATCGAAACGGTCATAGATCAGTACGTAGCGGTCGTCTTCTATCCAGCCGGCTACACCATAAGGCCCCGGCTCGGCAGGAGTGTCGTGCAATACATCATACAGGGGATAGGGGATGTCACCGGTAATTTTTACGCTTTGGTGGTTATCGGTCGACATGGCATACCAATGATGTTCTTCCTGGTTGTAATGGAGCAGGAAGTTACCGTCGGGCGAAAGTCTGGGGTCGCCGGTGGTGGATCGGTGTACAGAGCCGCGGTGCTTTTCCAGCACAAGGCTGCGCTCTCCCGTGTTCACGTCTACCAGGTAGACATCCCGGTATTTGCCTGATTCGAAAGAGTTGGGGATTTTGTAAGGCTCCATTGAATAGCCCATCTCGATGCTGCCATCGCCATACTGATTGGTGGTCACATTGGGCATGACGGAATCGGCCAGCTGTACCATCTTTTCTTCATCAAGATGCCAGGCCGCCGTATAGCTCCGCTTCTCTTCCTCTTCTTTCTGAACCTTCTGCATGGGCTGGATCAAGGGGTCTTCATAATGCCAGATATCAACACGGTACTTCTCTTCATCCAACAGGGTATCTTCCGGTTCTGGTTCGGGTATGGGCGCCGTGCCAAAGAACAGCTTGTCACCATCTTCCGGAAATGAGGGTGCAGCATCGGCACTCGGACTCCATCCTTCAGGCACACCCGGTGTGTCAGCACTTACGGTGACAGAGGAATGATCGTCGCCTTCCTGCCAGAGGTGAAGGTCATAAACCGGCGGTTCTTCTTCCACTGCATACAGGAAAGCAGCCCGGATCCCTTCATCACCGATGCTGATTTGTTCGATCTGGCCGCTCCCCTCAAAAATGGTTTGACCGAAACGGCTGTCGGTATTAAACATCTGAATACGTTCGTACTTCTCTTCGTCCTCTTTATCCTCTTCGTCCTCTTTATCCTCTTCATCCTCTTCATCCTCTTCATCCTCTTCATCCTCTTCATCCTCTTCATCCTCTTCATCCTCTTCATCTTCTTCTTCTTTTTCTGAATGATGTATCAGAAAGGTTTTCCCGTTTTTTGACATGGTATAATCCACCACGTTTTCAAAGGTGTCTTCTTCTTCCGTGACAGGATTAAACAGTACCAGTCGGGCTCCTTCTTCTTCGCTTTCCGGATCTTTCTCCAGGTGGTAAAGCATGCAGGAGGCCTCTTCCTCAGGCACATGGAATGACTGGACATTTTCGATACGGATGCTATTGCCTTCCGGCAGAAGCCTGATTTCCAGGTGATCGTTCGGGAACTCCTCCTCATCTTTTTCGTCAACTTTGGCCTGCCTGACAGCCTCCTCAGGTGGGGTCACCCGGTACGCCAGGTAGTTGCTGTGCGGGGCGAAAACGGCGTCGGTGCCCCGCTCCATGGAGTCCAGCTCATTGGTTTCCAGGTTTTTGATGTATAGCCAGCCATCCCCTTTCTGGGGGTTTATTTCGTAGCTGACATACTGGCCATCATTTGAAATTTGTTGATTGCTCAGGCTTTTCCAGTCGTCATAAACAGAATGATCAAGGGGTTTTTTCTCTGTTTGTCCTGCTGCCGGCAATGCCAGACAGGCAATTAACAGCAGGCAGGTGTAAAATAAGGTTGTTTTCATGGTGTAAGAGATCATTTATTGATTGTATGTGTTTGCATGGATGTACTTTCCACTGTACCTACTTGATATTTTTTTCACCGTTAACCGTTCACTGTTCACTGTTCACTGTTCACTTTTGTGACAACTCAAGCGCTCTGACAGGTCACGCCCTGTCATTACGGTAGTACGCAGCCCAAGTGCTGCGGCTACCACTGTTTCTTTTTTGTAAATGGCAGGCCGTCCAAGTCCGGCCTGCAACTGTAGTAATGGATGTCACTTTCTGCACCCGGGGGGTTACCTCCGGGCTAAATTAAAGTGCCCTTCAGGGCGAATCCACGCATCTTTCTTTCTTCGTTCTCTCACGTCCCTTACGTCCTCTGCTGCGTTACTCCTTCATCGACGGCAGCAGCTCTTCCTTCACCCAGTGAAAGTCAGGTTCAAAAGTAAGGGCTTTTTCCAGTATGGCAATGGCTTTTTCGCTATTGCCG
>JAWLDT010000052.1:0-14392 GCA_041686485.1 Bacteroidales bacterium
CCTTCCAGCTTCCAGCTTCGAGCTTTTTTTTCCTTCCAGCTTCCAGCTTCGAGCTTCGAGCTATTACTGTTTCTTCGCTTCAAAATGGGTCTCCAAAAGGCGGGCAACATATTTGCCGATCACATCAAATTCAATATTCACCAGGGTTCCCGGCTTAAAATTACGGAAGTTGGTGTGCTCCCAGGTGAAAGGGATGATGGCAATCGAGAACATATTGGGTTCCGAGTCAACGACGGTCATACTCACCCCGTTCACGGTTATTGAGCCTTTTTCAACCGTTATATTTTTAGGACCCGGATCATATTCAAAATAGGCCATCCAGCTTCCATCAAGTTCCAGAACCTTCGTACATACAGCAGTCTGGTCTACATGCCCCTGCACAATATGCCCGTCGAGCCGTCCATCAGCACGCATACAGCGCTCCAGGTTGACCTCATAACCCAGTTCCCAGGCACGCATATTGGTTTTATCGAGGGTCTCCTGAATGGCCGTCATCTTATACTGATTTTTCTCTTTGTTGACATCCACCGTGGTCAGACATATCCCGTCGTGGGCAATGCTTTGATCCACCTTCAACTCATTGGCAATGGAGGTTTCGATGGTAAAATGAATATTGCCACGGTCTTTCTCAATATTTACAACCTTACCGGTTGTTTCTACTATTCCTGTAAACATGTTATTATCGGTTTATGGTTTTGAAATGAATATAAAACACTTACAAAGTTACGGGGATTTTGGTAAATCCCAACACGGACTTGCCGGTTGGATGATTACCAGGTTTTTGGATATCATCCCTTCATTAAAATACAACAGGGGGTTTCCTGCTAACCGGGCAAATTACCTTGCTGAACGGGCAGGGGCCGTTGAAAGCCTTCTTCCAGGGAAATATAGGTTTCGGTGGCGCTCACGCCGGGAATTTTTTGAATCTGATCGACGATCACATTCTTCAGGTGCTCATTGTTTCGGGTAAAGACCTTGACAAACAGGGAGTATTTCCCGGAAATATGGTGACATTCAACGATTTCAGGAATTTCGCGGATTTGTTTAAACACTTCCTGGTGGGACATATCGGATGCCAGGTTCACCTGAATACCAATAAACGCACATGTGATATACCCCAGTCCTTTGGGATCAAGGCAAAATCGCGAGCCTTCAATAATGCCGGCATCCTGCATTTTTTGCACACGTTGATGTACCGCAGCACCACTGACACCAACATTTCTGGCCACCTCAAGAAAGGGCATACGTGCATTCTCAGAAAGGATTTCGAGAATCTGTTTGTCAATGCGGTCAATGTGAAAACCTTTCTCCATCATTAATCATTTTTTGATTTAAAAAATACAACACAAAAATACGCAATTTACTTTCATTCTGTAACCCATTAAAGGGTAAATACAATAAACTCTACAAAAAAAAGGTCTGTTTTTAAAATTTTAATATTTTTGTTGTTGAAAACAGTAAAACAAAAAGATATGGCATTTGATCCGGCTTCACCTATTCAGGACTTACTCCAGTTTGGAGAATTTGGAGGGGTAAACCCTTCCATCACCGATTCGGCCACCTATACATTCCTGGAGGCCGAAACCATGGTAAACACTTTTCATGGAGAACAGGAAGGGTGTTTTTTATATTCCAGACACTGGAACCCTACCAACCGTTACCTTGCGGATGCCCTTGCGGCCATGGAGGGAACAGAAACAGCCTGGGTCACGGCTTCAGGCATGAGTGCCATCACGAGCACACTCCTGCAGCTGTGTGATTCGGGTGATCATATTGTGTCAAGCATGACAACATATGGCGGCACATTTGCTTTTCTGGCCAACTACCTGAAAAAATTCAATATTCAGGTGTCTTTTGTCGATATTACAAATCATGAAGAAGTCAAGAATGCCATACGCCCGGAGACGAAGCTGATTTATACCGAATCGGTTACCAATCCATTGCTGCAGGTATCGGATATTCCAGGGCTTTCCGAAATAACCCGTAAACATCAGATAAAGCTGGTGGTCGACAACACTTTTACCCCTATGATGATAACACCGGCCAGGTTGGGTGCTGATATCGTGGTGAACAGCCTGACAAAGTTTATTAACGGAAAAAATGATTGTGTAGCAGGGGTCATCTGTGCTGACGAGGCTTTCGTGAACAGCCTGGCAGATGTTAACACAGGTACAGCCATGTTGCTGGGTCCTGTACTCGACCCGATACGATCGTCAATGATTCATAAAAACCTGCATACCCTGCACATCAGGATGCAGCAACACAGCAAAAATGGGCTTTTCCTGGCAACCAAATTTAAAGATGCCGGTCTGAAGGTGATCTATCCGGGATTGGAAAACCACCCACAGCATACGCTGATGAAGGATCAAATGAACCCGGAGTTTGGTTTTGGCGGAATGATCGCACTCGACATGGGGACTTCCGCGAATGCCACCGCCTTCATGGAAAAAATGCAGGATGAAGGCGTGGGTTACCTTGCAGTAAGCCTTGGTTATTTTAAAACACTGTTCAGCAACTCCGGTAAAAGCACTTCCAGCGAAGTACCTGAAGAAGTGCAGAGAGAAATGGGACTGTCAGACGGGCTGGTCAGGTTTTCTGTTGGCCTGGATCATGATATTGAAAGGAGCTGGCAAAAAATTTATCAATGCCTTAGTGAATTACACTATCTATAGTTTTTCTCATATTCAGGAATTTTCATTATCTTTGTATCCTCTTTGAAAAAAACGTACATTGTTAATAACTTTTAGGTTTTTTTTTCTTATCTTTAAAAACAAAATCAAAAAAATGAAGTTATCATTATAGAAAGTTTAAGTTAATAAGGCTTATTACTTTGCACAGATAAGGATTCTTCATGTTGTTGTTTTGGTTAGTTGATTGGTGGCCCCGGAGTATTGGTTTACTCCGGGGTTTTTTTATTACCTGCTTCCGGTAGCCATTGCCTTTTCAACCTCTTCCACCGTTTTGGGAATGGGCTTACCAAGCACCCGGTAACCATCGGCTGTGACCAGTATATCATCCTCTATCCGAATGCCCCCAAATCCCAGGTACGTTTTTACCTTTTCATAGTCAATAAAATCCGTCAGTTTCTGTTCCTGCTCCCACTTTTCCACCAACTCAGGAATAAAATAGATGCCCGGTTCCACGGTCACCACAAACCCTTCATGCAATTTACGACCAAAGCGAAGTGACGATTTGCCCAGCTCATCAGATCTGTTTACTTCATCATCATAACCAACATAATTTTCGCCAAGATCTTCCATGTCGTGGGCATCGAGGCCCATCATGTGTCCGAGACCATGGGGCATGAACAAGGCATGAGCACCCTGGTCAACAGCCGAAGCCACATCCCCTCGAATAAAACCAAGCTCTTTCAGCCCGCTGACAATGGTTTCAGCAGCAAGCATGTGAACGCTCTTAAAGGTCACACCAGGCTTTATGGCCTGTATAGCCTTGATTTGCGCATCAAGCACAATATTGTAAATCGCCTTCTGCTGCTCGCTGTATTGACCACTAACGGGACTTGTGCGGGTATGGTCGGTAGCATAGTGGCGTGGTGACTCTGCTCCGGCATCCATCAGCATCAGTTGTCCCTTTTCGAGTTTGTTTTTGTGAGAATGGTTGTGTAAGGTCTCACCATGAACCGAAAGGATTAACGGAAAAGATAGCATACCATCACCGGATAATGCGATACCTTCCACCATTCCGGCTATCTGATGCTCATATACACCTGGTTTGGCCATCTTCATGGCAGTGGTATGCATCAGATGGGCCGTTTCGATCGCCTTTTCTATTTCGGCCACCTCCTGGTCCTCTTTGACTGATCGAAGCGCTACGATAGCTTTGATCAGCGCCTCAGAAGCCTCCTCTTTCAAACCGTTGGCAGGTATACCAAGGAATTCCTCAAGCATCAGCTTGTTTTCTGCCCGGTAAGGAGGGGTGAAATGGATCTTCCGGCCCTCCTGTTGCGCTTTTGACAAGGTTTCCTTTAATGTTGAAAAAGGGAACGCCTTTTCAACACCTGCTTCGGCAGCCCGCTCTTTCATAGATGGCTGCGGCCCCATCCAGATAATATCATCCACCGTGACATCATCCCCGAAAAGGATCTCCTCACCGCTTTCAACATCAATAACACCGGCCAGCCCCTGCTGATCAAGACCGAAAAAGTAGAGAAAGTTGCTGTCCTGCCTGAATCGGTAGGTATTATCAGCATAATTCATGGGAACATCCACATTACCCATGATCAATATTATACCATCCCGAACCTGTTCCCGAAGCTTTCCGCGCCGGTCTCTGTAAGTCTCTTTGCTAAACATATCACATCATTTTTTTTGCCTAAGCTATTATTGTTTCTGCTTTCGTTCAGATGTTAAAATTACAATAAAGCAACGATTCTTCAAATGCATTGCTTGATAAATAATGATAAACAGTGAACGGTGAACGGTGAACAGTGAACAGTGAACGGTGAACGGTGAACAGTGGTAACCCCGTGCAAACCGATAATTTAGAAGCGTTTTAAATAAATACCTGCCTTGGAAACTATAAATATATCACATATATTTGGTGACAATCGTTAGCTTTATTTCTTTCAGCAACCATTAAGCCCACCCCTATGAAAAAGCCTTTGCTCCCCTCTATCAGTCAAAAATTTATCATGGCCCTGGCGGGTATTTTTCTAATGTTATTCCTTATTATTCATCTGTCAACCAACCTGTTAATGCTGGCCGGAGATGGCGGCGACGCTTTTGGTGAGGCAGTGGACTTCCTGACATCAAACCCATTGATCAAAGTCACCGAATATGTCCTTTTTGCGGCTTTTCTGATTCACATCATCATTGGTTTTGCCTTACAGCTTCACAATTATTATTCCCGTCCGGTAAAATACCGAAAAAGCATTCGTTCTGACACCTCTGTCTTTTCCCGGTATATGTTTCATACCGGGATAATTATCCTCATTTTTCTGGTCATCCACCTGCTGAACTTTTTCTTCATCAGGACAGGTCTTGTGCCGGTACCGGATTATGCAGACAGCGCCCATGACTTTTATCCCGTGGCTGTCCGGTTATTTCAAAACCCCTGGTATTCGGCCATATATCTGGTTTCATTTGTGTTTCTGGGTTTCCATCTGAAACACGCTTTTCAGTCAGCATTTCAGTCGCTGGGCCTGAACCATACAAAATACACCCCGGCAATTAAGGTGATCGGCCTGATATACGCACTTGTGATCAGTGTGGGGTTCGCTATTATACCGATTTATTTTTTCTTTTTCTATTGATCTGAATTTGTCATCTTACCAAATACCATAAGCTATGCAACAGCTTGACGCAAAAATACCTGACGGTCCGTTGGCGGACAAATGGCGCCGTTATAAAGACAACCTTCGCCTGGTTAGTCCGGCAAACAAGAAAAAACTCGACATAATTGTTGTAGGCACTGGTTTGGCCGGGGCTTCCGCGGCCAGCTCGCTGGGAGAGCTGGGTTATAATGTAAAGGCCTTTTGTTTTCAGGACTCTCCGCGCCGGGCGCACTCTGTAGCAGCCCAGGGAGGGATCAATGCGGCCAAAAATTACAAGAACGACAATGATTCCACCTATCGTCTGTTTCATGATACCATCAAAGGAGGTGATTATCGCGCCCGCGAAGCCAATGTATACCGGGCCGCAGAGGTCAGCAATGATGTGATCGATCATTATACTGCGCTGGGTGTCCCATTTGCCCGCGACTATGGTGGAACACTTGATAATCGGTCTTTTGGCGGCGTGCAGGTGTCACGTACTTTTTATGCCAAAGGGCAGACCGGCCAGCAATGTTTACTCGGTGCTTATTCGTCGCTCAACAGGCAGATTGGGAAAGGTAAGGTTACCATGTTTCCCCGCCGCGACATGCTTGACGTAGTGGTTGTAGATGGGAAAGCCAGGGGGATCATCACCAGAAACCTGCTGACGGGTGAGCTGGAGCGACACGCTGCCCACGCCGTCGTACTGGCAACGGGCGGTTTTGGAACCGTCTACTATTTATCCACCCTGGGTCTTGGCAGCAATGCCTCCGCCGCATGGAATGCACACAAAAAAGGGGCCCTCTTTGCCAACCCGAGCTTTATCCAGATCCATCCTACCAGCATCCCGGTTCTCAATGATTATCAATGCAAGCTAACGCTGATGTCGGAGTCGTTGCGGAACGACGGACGGGTATGGGTACCCAAAGAGAAAGGAGAAAAACGGCCTCCCAACGAGATACCGGAAGAAGAAAGGGATTATTACCTGGAGCGTAAGTACCCGGCGTTCGGGAACCTGGTGCCTCGCGATGTGGCCTCCCGGGCTGCCAAAGAGCGGTGCGACGCCGGATATGGCGTTGGCGATACCGGCCTGTCGGTCTACCTTGACTTTAAAGATGCCATTAACAAACAGGGGGAATCTGCCATCCGCGATAAATATGGCAATTTGTTTGAGATGTACGAAAAAATAACGGGTATCAGCCCCTATAAACAGCCTATGCGCATTTATCCTGCCGGCCATTATACCATGGGTGGTTTATGGGTGGATTACAACCTGATGACAACCATTCCCGGCCTTTATGCCATCGGGGAGAGCAATTTTTCCGACCATGGAGCCAACCGGTTGGGCGCCAACTCGTTGATGCAATGTAGCGGCGATGGCTACTTCATCCTGCCAAACACCATCAGCGACTACCTGGCGGATGATATACGCACCGGTAAGATCCCGACCGACCAGTCGGCCTTTGAAGAAGCCGAAAAAGCAGTTGCAGAACGCATACAACAGATCACCTCGGTGGGAGGAAAGCAAACGGCCAGCTCTTTCCATAAAAGACTGGGCAAGATCATGTGGGACCACTGTGGCATGCGACGCGACAAGGAAGGACTCAAAAAAGGAATAGAGCTGCTCAACGACCTGGAAAATGAGTTCTGGCAGCACATTTGTATACCGGGCTCTGAAAACGAACTAAACCCGGAACTGGAAAAAGCCTTAAAGGTGGCTGACTTCTTTGAGGTAGGCCGGCTGATGTGTGAGGATGCCCTGCAGCGGGAAGAATCCTGCGGTGCGCACTTCCGTGAAGAACATCAAACCGAAACCGGCGAAGCAAAGCGCAATGACAAAGAGTTTGCTTATGTGGCCGCCTGGGAGTACCAGGGTAACAAAGCCAAACCTGTTATGCATAAAGAACCTTTGACATTCGAATTTGTAGAATTGAAGGAAAGGAGTTACAAATAACCCTTAACAGCCTGAAACATGAAATTTACATTAAAAATATGGCGGCAAAAGAACGCCAAAGCCAAAGGGGGGTTCAAAACCTATAGGTTAGACAATGTTTCACCGGAAATGTCTTTCCTGGAAATGCTCGATTACCTGAACAATCAGTTGATTGAGCAGGGACAGGAACCGGTGGTTTTTGAACATGATTGCCGGGAGGGCATCTGCGGCTCATGCGGACTATTTATCAACGGCAGGCCGCACGGACCCCAAAAAAATACCACCACATGCGAACTGCACATGCGCGCGTTCAAAGATGGTGAGACAATTTTCATAGAACCCTGGCGGGCCAAAGCATTCCCGGTGATCAAGGACCTGGTCGTCGACAGAAGCTCGTTCGAGCGTATTATGCACGCAGGCGGTTTTGTTAGTATCAATACAGGCAGCGCACCCGAATCAAACAGTAATCCGGTAAGTAAAGCCGCCGCCGACAAGATGTTTGACGCTGCCACCTGCATCGGATGTGGCGCCTGCGTGGCAGCCTGTAAAAATGCTTCCGCCATGCTGTATGCCGCCGCCAAAATTGCACAGTATGCCCTCATCCCCCAGGGAAAAGCAGAAGCCAAAAGACGGGTCGACAATATGGTCAGCCAGATGGATGAGGAAGGGTTCGGGTTTTGTTCCAACACCTACAGCTGTGAGTTCGACTGCCCCAAAGGAATTACAGTCGACTTTATCGCCCTGATGAACAGGGAATTCTTCTCGTCCAAAGTTTGTAGTCAGAAAGAACAATAAAATACCGGAACAACAAACCGGAATACTGCCTGGCAAGAGCATTAGATGGTGCCCCTTACTTGTTGTTGAATGGGTTGAATGTTACCAAACCTGTAACATGACCGTCAAAGGATAACCCACACAACCCAACAAAAGGACTTACTGTACTATTGGTTTACAGATTGTGATGCATGGCTTTCACCAACATTGCATGCAACTCCTAAAGTAAAATATTGTGAAAAATATATAGTAACCTGCAAAACATATTTATATATTTCTTACCTTTGTAGAAATCAATGCGTAAGCAACTTCAATAACAAATTCATTAAAATATATGTATTATGGCAAATCCAAAGCTTGACCCACAGAAATTGGAGGAAGCCGCCAGCAAGTTACGGGCGATGGCTCACCCCATGCGAATCGCAATAATCAGTCTGTTGGAAAAAAAAGAGCAGATGAATGTTACGGAGATATATGAAGCTCTTAACATTGAACAAGCCTCTGCTTCGCACCATCTGAATATTTTAAAAACAAAGGGTGTACTGGATTCACGGCGCAGCGGAAAAAACACATTTTATTTTCTGAAACATGAAGCCCTGAGTCAGATGATCGACTGCCTGAACCGCTGTCACTAAACAGGCAGTAGCTTCAGAAATATACTTTTTAGCTGTTCTTTCTGCAAGAGAGCAGCTTTTTCTATATTATACAGTAAAAGCGATTGATCAAGTATAACCCTGTAGTAATGGAGCTATAAATGCCGGTGGCATTACTATTGCTTTTTGACTGTTCGACAGCCTAAGGACAGTGTATTGATCATTCAACATCATCACAGAGACATATTACAACAAAACAACATGAGCCAGAACGATCTATACAAGGAAAATCAGGATCGATACACCGAAGAAAACATGGAGATAGCGGGTTTTTTCAAAGCACTCGGGCATCCGGCCAGAATCACCATTATCAAACTGCTGTTGAGCAAAGACACCTGTTATTGCGGCGACATTGTGAAAGAACTGCCCCTGGCCCAGTCGACCGTGTCACAACACCTCAAAGAACTCAAAAAAGCCGGCCTGATCCAGGGTAATATTACACCACCCCAGGTCAAATATTGTATCAACAAAGATAACTGGAAGAAATTACAGGATAGCCTACAGAATTTTTTCCAATAAATCTTGACACACCCATATATTTATCGTATTTTTGCGATGTTCTCACCAAAATCAACCGGCATGATTTACTGGCAGCATAACCAGGCCGACCCTTCGGCCAGTAAAAAACATACCGGCATCGTAAAAAGGTGAGCTTGTTATTCAACATGATAAAACCAATAATCAGATACGTATATGGACATCAAAATAATGGGAAGCGGATGCGCGAAATGCAAGAAACTGGAAGAGTTGACCAGGAATGTCGTTGATGAATTGAAATTACAGGCTGACATCAAAAAAGAAGAGGATTTTGCAACAATCATGGAATACGGTATTGTTCGCACACCTGCCCTGGTGATCAATGATAAGGTTTTGCTTAGCGGACGTTTGCCCTCACAGGGAGAACTCAGGGACCTGCTTACCGCAAAAGAATAACCGGTTTTCCGGAGTTGTATAACGCAAATAATGCCATGTCCTGAACCCGGCCGTACATATTTCTTATAAAAATGTAAAAAATCTTTTTTAATTAAAAAACATATATCATACATTTGCGATATTGATATAGGTTCAAAATCACTTTTCACTAAACATAAATCTTATTACCATGAAAACCAGACTTTTAGCGATTGTCAGTCTGCTCCTCTTTGTCTCCGTGACTGTATTTGCCGATGACAAAGAAGGTCCCAAACTGGAGTTTGAAAAGGAACGCCACGATTACGGTACTGTCTATGTAGATAGCATGCCGGAAACAAAATTAGACATTACATTTACCAACACAGGTGATGAGCCGCTGGTCCTGAGCAACGTTCGCGGCTGCTGCGGTACCCGGATAAGGGAATGGCCAAAGGAACCGATAATGCCCGATGAAGAAGGGGTTATCAAGATTGAGTTCCGGCTCGCACCCAGACCACAAAGAATAAGCCGTACGATTACCGTTCATTACAATAATGAAGACAACCCCACTGAGCGCTACCGCATTGTAGGCAAAGTGGTTGAACGTGAGCAGTAGTTACAGGTGACAATACCGGTTAATCCGGACATTCGTGTTACTTCCATTATTTTACAGAGAGATTGATGCGATTTTTGCTTTGGTTGAGCCGCACTGTGTTTGGCGCGGTGTTTATCTTCTCCGGCTTTGTAAAAGCCATTGACCCCTTAGGGTCAGCATATAAATTCCAGGATTATTTTATGGCCTTCGGGGTGGAATGGCTATCATTCACAGCCCTCCCATCAGCCATTCTGTTAAGTACGCTCGAGTTCATCATCGGGGTGGGCGTGCTGCTTGGAATAAAAATGTATTACAGCGCCTGGGGCGGGTTGCTGTTCATGATATTCTTCACCCCCCTTACCCTGTATATCGCCATAGCTGATCCCGTTCCCGACTGCGGATGTTTTGGGGATGCCATCATCGTCAGCAACTGGGAAACTTTCTATAAGAATGTGTTCCTGCTGGCAGTCGCCATCATCGTTTTTGTTTATAAAGACAAGATTCGTCCCATGTGGTCGAAAAGAGGGGATACCATCCTGATGATCATCATAACCGCAGGCATCCTGCTACTTTCGGCCTATTGCCTGATCTACCGCCCGGTTTTGGATTTCAGACCCTGGAAAGTAGGTAATGACATCACCGAAAAGGTGATGCCTACCCCTGAAGAAGCAGAGACATACCTGATCTTTGAAAACACAGAAACCGGCGAAACCCGGGAATATCCTGCCAATGATTATCCCTGGGATGATCCGGAATGGGCCGAAACATGGGAGTTTAAAGAGCAACGCCGGGAAATCATAAAGCCTTTTGAAGAAGCAGAAATTGAAGATTTCTATATTGAAGATGCAACCGGTGAAGACCTTACCTACTTTTACATGACAAAGCCCGGCTACCTGTTTATGGTGATAGCATCCGACCTCCACCGCACAAACACCCGGGCATTTAACAGAAAGATCACCCCACTGGCAAAAGAAGCCGAAGAAGCGGGTTACGACCTGATCGTGCTCACGGGTTCAACACGAAACGCTATTGAAGATTTTCGCCATACACACCAGACCCCTTATCCTTTTTATCTCTCGGATGAGATAGAACTGAAAACAATCATCCGGTCAAACCCGGGATTGTTGCTCATGAAAGAAGGGGTTGTAAAAGACAAATGGGCACATCGAAGGATCCCCGAATTTGATCAGATCGAAGAGGAATACATGCATAACAATGAATAACACGGGAGACCTTCGCTCCCTGCTTCAAAATTCAAAAACCCGCACCGGCTGAGGATGCGGGTTTTTTTATCAGGTAGTCCTTTAAAAAGATTTTCTTTTGGTTTGAAAGAACATGGTAAGAAGGTCTGCTGCCGTTTCCGCTTCGATACCTTTTTGCACTTTTGTGGCCGGATGTAACAAGCCGGTGGCGTATTGGGTAAACCCCCGCTTCTTGTCATCAGCCCCGTAAACCAACCGTCCTGTCTGTGCCCACGAAAGGGCGCCGGCACACATCACACAGGGTTCCAACGTTACATAGAGCGTGCATTGGTCAAGGTATTTTCCGCCCAGGTGATTGGCCGCCGCCGTAATGGCCTGCATCTCGGCATGGGCGGTCACATCATTGAGCTGCTCGGTAAGATTGTGCGCCCGGGCGATAATCCGTTCACGACAAACCACCACCGCCCCGACAGGCACCTCGTCGGCGTCATACGCCTTTTGCGCCTCCTTCAGGGCTTCACGCATGAAATAGTTGTCAGATAACAAATCCATTTTACAAATATCAGATCCCTGGCTGCTATACCAATCGGTTTACTAACCTATTATAAAACATTTTACTGAGCTGAACCACTTTCCCACATAGGCGGAATAGGTGTGCTACTTCGTACTTCAACTTTGAGTGACTTTCCCGAAGAGTCGGGAAAGGTTCACTAAGTTTATAAATGACTCAGGCTAAGACACCAAAACATGCGGGCCTTTCACCCTCAGGATATATAGCCAAACAAGTTGCGAAGATAACATTTCATGAGGAGGATGAGCTTCTGCCGGTTGGAAACGCGAAAACGACGTTGCCGGACATCCTGCGCATGCACCCGCTCAATCCGTTTGAGAAGCTCCAGATAATAGCGATACGCCAGGTATACACCAAGTCTGACCTGTGGCTTCAACGACCTGATACCGGGAAGGGCGGCCCGGAAATCACCCCAAATGTCCTGCTCAATGGCTTTTTTTGCTTCGTCAGAAAAACTGGCCATGTTAATCTCAGGAAAATAAACGCGGCCCCTCTCTTCCAGGTCAGAACGTATGTCACGCAAAAAGTTTACCTTCTGAAAGGCTTCCCCCAGCTTTCGCGCGGGCGCCAGCAGCTGTTCATACGCCTGATCCTGATTGGCATAAAAAACCCGCAGACACATCAGTCCGACAACCTCCGCCGAACCATAGATATACCGTTGATAGGCCTCCCGGTCAAAGGTCTTTTTGTCCAGATCCATCTCCATGCTATAAAAAAAAGCATCCACCAGGCCACGATCCATGTGATAGGTATTCACAACCCATTGAAAGCCATGCAAAATTGGGTTTGTACTCATCTGCTGGTCAATGGCGGCATAGGTCTGGGTTTGAAATTCAGCAAGCAGGGCGGCCTTATCCTGATCGTGAAAAGTATCAACGATCTCATCGGCATAGCGCACAAAGCCATAGATGGCGTAGATGGCCGGACGGTATTTACGATTGAGCGTACGAACACCCAACGAAAAAGAGGTACTGTAATTTTTGGTGGTGATCTCACCACATTGCAACGCGTTACGTGTATAAAGATCCATCACAAACGGGTTATACGTTCAACGACGAGTTTGGAGCTGATGACAGCCATCGGCAGACCGGTGCCTGGAACAGTGGAAGCCCCCACGTAGAAAACATTGCCATACTGCTCGTCATAATTCTTTGGACGAAATCCGCCGATCTGATCCAGATCATGCCCAAGTCCCAAACCACTGCCTTTATAGAGGTTAAAATCCTCGCCCCATTCAACAGGGGTCCATACCGTCTGGGAAACAATATGTTGTTTAAGATCCACGCCTATCCTTTCAGAAAGGTCGGTAAGGATATTGTCGGCGACCTGATCCCGGTCTGACCAGTCAGGTTTGTAACGCATATCGGGTACGGGACAAAGGATAAAAACGCTTTCATGTCCAGCAGGGGCGCTTTCCGGGTCAGACTTCGACAGGACATTCACATAATAGTAGGGCTGATTCAGCTTGATATCGTTTTTGAATATCTTACTGGAATATTCTTTAAAATTATTTCCAAGAAAATAGTTATGAAGCGGCAGATCGTCCAGCTTGGTGTCGAGGCCGAGATACATGGTAAACGGAGCCAGCGTCCACTTTAGCTTATCCATCTTTTTCGCGGAAAACTTCTTGCGCCTGAAAATCTTATGGCGGAACCAGGCGGCATCGGCATTTACCACAAACAAGTCCGCCTCCCACTGCTGCCCATGCTGATCGATCATGGCTTTTATCTGACCATCTTCCTCGAGATAATCAACAATTTCCGTGTTAAAGTGCATCACCACACCGGCTTTATCAAGCTCCCGGCGGAGTCCCTGCACTATCTTATACATGCCCCCTTCCACATTGTGATAACCATCATGCACCAGCTCGGTATAGGATAAAATGGTATAAATGGCCGGTGTATCAAAGGGTGTGGCACCCAGGAAGAATGCTACCAGCGAAAAGATCTCTTTTACCTCGCGGGATTCAAAATGGCGTTCCATCTCGGTCCACACCGAACGGAGCAACTTGGGCGAATGCACCAGCGGAACGCGCATCAGCGTCAACAGGTACTCGAAAAGGGAGTCATAGTTTCGTTTCAGCACCAGGTACTCGGTATCATGGAAAAATTTGCCCGCCTGTTTCAGGAAACGTTCCATCTTTTCACGAAAATTGGGCTCTACCGCTTCAAACTCTTCGGCAAGCTTATCCAGGTCACGATGGATCATGTATCGCTTGTCGGACCCCCGGAAGTTAACCGAGTAAAGGGTGTCGAGTTTTTTGAATGTAAAGGGTGGTACGGTCAGACCGGTATCCTTGAAAAATTCATCAAACTCATAGGTCATGCTAAAAAAGGAGGGCCCCAGGTCAAAGGTGAAGCCGTCTTTTTGCAGCTGATTCAGCCGTCCGCCAGGTTGATGAAACTTTTCGACCATCTCTACTTGATAACCGCGGCTTGACAGACGCAACGCAGTGGTAAGGCCGCCAAGACCCGTACCCACAATAAGGACCTTTTTCATTT
>JAWLDT010000052.1:14492-19176 GCA_041686485.1 Bacteroidales bacterium
GAATAATCGGGGTTTTCAACATGAACGTTTCATCATTTTTTTATCAACATGTGAATATAATCAATATCTTGCAAACTAAAATTGTGATGGTCGTTTATTTTTGTCTTCTGATAAAACGGTAAACCCGATGAGATCGTCAGTCTTGCTGATAACCAAATTATTATAATCCAACACGCACTTTTTGTATGAGGCCGGTTGGATTAACCAGGCAAACATCTCATTATCTGTTTAATTATTTCATCTTATTATGAAACAAAAAGCAGGCGTCATTGGTTCAGGCATAGCCGGAATTTCCAGTGCCATCAGACTGGCTTTAAAAGGTTATGATACGGATATTTTTGAACAGGCTGATCGTCCCGGGGGCAAAATAGGAACCCTTCAACTCGATGGGTACCGCTTCGACACCGGCCCGTCGCTGTTTACCATGCCATCCCTTGTAGATGAGCTTTTTGAGATGGCCGGCAAAAACCCGGGAGATTACTTCCGTTACCAGCCACTGACGGCGAGCTGTAAATACTTTTGGGAAGACGGGCTCATCATTAATGCATGGAAAGATGCAGATGCCTTCGCCCGGGAGATTGACGACAAAACCGCTGTCACGGCCGACCGGGTACACGCTTTCCTGCGAAAGAGCGAACGACTCTATAAACTGACCAATGAGGTGTTCCTGTTCAACTCTTTCCATAGAATTCGCAACTACCTGTCGCCGGCCTACCGTCGATCCCTCTTTGGTCTGCATGAGCTGGACGCCTTTATGAGCATGCATAAGAAAAACAGTCGCTGGTTTTCGGACAAGCGCATCGTACAGCTATTTGACCGCTACGCCACCTATAACGGCTCCAATCCTTATAAAACACCCGCCACCCTGAACATTATTCCCCACCTGGAACACAATATCGGTGCATTTTTCCCCGAAAAGGGCATGTATCAAATTATAGAAGCACTTCATACACTTGCCGGGGAACTCGGGGTACGCTTTCATTTTAACAGCCCGGTGGAAGAGATCCTGCTGGATAATCGCACGGTAAAAGGTTTGCGCGCTGCCGGCAAAACGTACGAATTCGATCTGGTGACAAGCGATGTGGATATTGTAACCCTGTATAAACAGCTATTACCTTCCATCCCTGTACCACGCAGGCAGCTCTCATTGGAGCGCTCTACGTCGGCATTGATCTTTTACTGGGGGATTAACCGGTCTTTCCCTGACCTTAAGTTGCATAACATCCTGTTCTCGGATGATTACGAAGGGGAGTTCGACCATCTTTTCCATAAAAAGACTATTACCGACGACCCCACCGTGTATATTTTTATCAGCGCAAAGGCCGTACCGGAAGATGCCCCGCCAGGCAAAGAAAACTGGTATGTGATGATCAATGTTCCCGAAAACACGGGCCAGGACTGGGACAAACTGATCGGCAGGGCACGCCATCAAATCACAGAAAAAATCAGTCGCATCACCGGCATAGACATCAATCAACACATTGAAAAAGAAACCATTGCAGACCCACGCAGCATCGAAAAAGACACCGGTTCCTACCGCGGATCGCTCTATGGATTAAGTTCCAACAATACATTTGCTGCTTTTTCCCGTCATCCAAATTTTAAAAAGTGGCCAAAAAACCTTTACTTTACAGGTGGGAGTGTCCACCCGGGCGGAGGTATACCCCTCTGCCTGGCATCTGCCAAAATTGTTGATAAAGAAATTGCAAACTATAAAACACGTTGACCATGAGCACACATAAGAAGCACAAAGCCGCAAACTGGGCAGGCTATTTTCTTGTCATCTACTACCTTGTCGGCCTTGTGGGTCTGGCCCTCCCTTCCACCCGGGAAACGTTTACCGGCCTGATACCTCTGTCCATATTACTCAGCACAGCCATCCTGTTGCTGTTTCATGGCAACTGGCGTTCCACAGACCTGGTGGTCCTGTTATTTATTGCCATCACAGGCTTTTTGATAGAGGTACTGGGGGTGCTAACGGGCCATGTTTTTGGCAATTATGCCTATGGAACAGCCCTGGGATTACAGGTCTTTAACACCCCCCTGATCATCGGTGTAAACTGGATGCTGCTTGTCTACTGTGTGTTCGCTATCATGGAGGGAACGAAACTTTTCTGGCCCCTTAAAGCGCTGACGGCTGCCGTGCTGATGGTTGTCTATGATTTTGTGATGGAACCGGTAGCCATGCGGCTCGACATGTGGCAGTGGGAAGGTGGTACGATTCCCCTGCAAAACTATCAGGCATGGTTCATCATATCCGTTATCTTTCTCAGTGCCATGCACCTGGCACGCATCAAAACCAGTAACCGGGTAGGGCCATGGCTGTTCGGTATCATGTTTCTGTTTTTTCTGCTATTAAATATCTATTTCAGAATTTTCTGATATGATCACGGCCAGACATAATAAGCTGTATGTCCGTTGTTTTGATATGATGATGGAAACATTGATGCATCGAAGCTTCCGCCGGATTCATATCCATGACAATATCACCGGTAAAGGCAAATCGGTCCTCTGTGTCGCCAACCACTTCAGCTGGTGGGATGGCTTCATTGCCCGCTATGCCAACAGAAAAACCGTTAACAAAAAAGTTTTTGTGATGATGCTGGAAGACCAGCTGGCTAAACGGCCCTTTCTCCGGAAGGTGGGAGCCTTCTCCATTCGGAAAAACACCCCTTCAGCGCTGGAGTCCATTCACTATGCTGCAGAGGTGCTAAAAGATCCGAATCACTGGCTGTTGCTCTTCCCGCAGGGGCGCTTTCAGTCACAGCATCGTTTTCCGCTGACATTTGAAAAGGGCTGGTTCAGAATAGCAGAAAAGGCGCCGGAGAACACACAGGTGGTATTCTTGGCAAGCCTGCCCGACTATTTTGAGTACCGCAGGCCAACACTCCACATCTACCTGGAGAACGCCGAAAAGTTTGCCACGGACAAATCACAGGATCCGGAAAGGGTTGCAGGGAAGCGGAGCAACCCCTTCCCTACCCCGGAGGCAGCGGAAGAGGCCTACAACCGTTTCTTACAGCAGGCCATTGACAAACAGGAGCGGCAGGCATATCATACAATTTGACGTCTATGGTATATGGTGCAATCGTAATATGGATCCTGACCGTGGCACGCCTGCTGGTGGCCCTTACAAACCTTTTCACCCGGCAATGGTTGCAACCTGGCACGCCCGACGCACAGCCCACCTTGTCAATCCTGATTCCCGCCCGGGATGAAGAAAAGAATATCGCCGGAATCCTGGAAGATCTCACCGCCCAGGATTACCGAAACTGGGAGGCCATTATCTACGACGACCTCTCTGAGGATCTTACATCCGGGATTGTGACATCGTTTGTTCACAAAGACCCGAGAATACGGCTTATGTCCGGGAAAGCCCTCCCGGACGGCTGGCTGGGCAAGAACCATGCCTGCCATAAACTGGCTCAGGAAGCAACGGGAGATTACCTGCTGTTCCTGGATGCTGATGTCCGGCTGGGATACAGGGCCTTGTCCGACACAATGGCCCATGCACAGCGGCATCAAACCGCCCTCTTGTCCATCTTTCCTTATCAGCACATGGTTTCTTTTGGGGAAAAGATCAGTGTACCCCTGATGACGTGGGTTTTATTGAGCCTGCTGCCGCTGATCTGCACCCGAAGGTGTGCCGGGCCATCCCTTTCAGCCGCCAACGGCCAGTTTATGCTTTTTAAGGCCGGTATTTACCATGATAAGCAGTTCCATAAACACTTTCGTAAAACTGCCGCGGAAGATATTGCCATCGCCCGCTACATGAAACAACAGGGGCTGCGCATCCATACGATCACAGGCAGCCGCCAGGTAGCATGCCGTATGTACCGTTCCCTTAAAGAGGCTGCCGAAGGCTTTTCCAGAAATATCATTGCCTACTTCGGTGACAGTGTCATCGCCACAACACTTTTTACCCTCATCACCACCCTGGGAGTCATCCCGGTAGGGTTATCAATGGGATGGGCCATTGCTGTAATTTTCCTGGGGGTTAGTCTGTTGATCAGGATAACGGCGGCGACGATCACCGGTCAGCCGGTCATGTTCACCATCCTGACAGCCCCTGTCCAACAACTTGTGTTTGCCGGCATCGCTTCCAGGGCCATCTATCATAAGTTCAGGAAGAGAAACCGGTGGAAAGGAAGGTTGATTGAGGTTTGAACGGTGAAAAAGCTCGAAGCTCGAAGCTGGAAGCTGGAAGGAAGAAGTGAACAGTGAACAGTGAACAGTGAAAAAGCTCGAAGCTGGAAGCTGGAAGCTGGAAGGAAGAAGTGAACAGTGAACAGTGAACAGTGAAAAGTGAAAAATGATGAACGGGAGCTGATAGTGAAGGCCGGGCTTGACCTGTCAGAATCCGGAAGGAAAAAGGAAAAAGCTGGAAGGCAGAGAAACACTTCGTGTACTTCGTGCCTTCTATGTTGAAAACCACAAAGCCACCGAGAACACAAAGAAAAGACACAAAAATTCAAGAAATCCCGAAGGGATGAAACGATTATAGAAATAAAGCCACAACAAATGACAAAAACCCCGAAGGGGTGACATAAGAAAGAGGCAAGGAAACGAAGAGGGAGCTGAACACAGTTCTAATTTGAGAAAATTTGTGAAACAATTTGTGTAATTTGTGGATATTTTACAACAATTGAATGTCAGCGAAGCATAATGACGCGAAGCTAATGAC
>JAWLDT010000053.1:0-18496 GCA_041686485.1 Bacteroidales bacterium
CCGAGGTCACGCAGCCCAGGTGCTGCGTCTACCACTGTTCCTTTTTGTAAATGGTACGTCAGCCGAGGTCACGCAGCCCAAGTGCTGCGTCTACCACTGCTTCTTTTTGTAATTGGCAGGCCGGCCAAGTCCGGCCTACGCTTTTCACTTCATCCCTCAAGCTTCACTCCTAAGACTTCTCATCTAACTTCTAACCTCCAACCTCTAACCTCTAACCTCTTCTCTGCTTCCAGCTTCCAGCTATTTACTTCTTCCTTCCAGCTTCCAGCTTCCAGCTTCGAGCTTCTTTACTTCTTCCTTCCAGCTTCCAGCTTCTTTACTTCTTCCTTCGAGCTTCCAGCTTCGAGCTTCCAGCTATTTACTTCTTCCTTCCAGCTTCCAGCTTCGAGCTTCTAGCTTCTTTCTTATAATATTCCTATCTTTGCAATAAAATTACATATCTCTATCTTTTAACTTGTTTTAACGGGTGGTGTAAAAAACCAAAAACCACAAAAGTCGTTAGGTTTGTAAACCAGATAGTTTAATATATGAAGAATAAACGCCCATTGCCAAGATTAATCCTGTTTGTAGCAGCCTTGCTATTTTCAGGCGTTGCCGGTGCCCAGATATTCGATCCGGTAGAATGGCACTTTTCCCATAAAAAGGTCACGGATAACGAATATATATTATCCTTCACCGCCGATATGGACGAAGGCTGGTACATTTATGGTACCGACCTGGAGCCTGGCGGACCGATCCCAACATCTATCGTGTTTGATGATGGAGACGGTTATGAGCTGTTGGACGGGCTGGAATATCCTGATCCGGACATCAAATACGACCCGAATTTCGACATGGATATACCCATGTTTGGGGAATCAGTAACCTTCGAACAACGTGTTCGCCTTCTCAGCGCCGAAGGAGTTACCATTGAAGGAGAACTGGAATACATGGCCTGTGATGAAGCACGCTGCCTGCCACCCGATTTAAGGGGTTTTTACTTTGATCTGGAAGGTGCCGGTGAAACAGAAGCAGTGGCCGGGGAAGTTGCTGTAGAAGAAAACGCGGAAGAAGTACCTGTGGCAGAAGAGACGGAGGAAGCGCATCTGGAACCCACCTATGACCTTGATGACCCTGAAACAGAAGATACACCAACAGAAGATGCAGAACCACGCACCATATATAGTCCGGACGATGAAGATGAACGGGAAGGCCTTGGATGGACATTTGTTGTCGGCTTCCTTGGCGGACTGCTGGCCCTGCTCACCCCTTGTGTGTTCCCAATGATCCCGCTGACGGTCAGTTTTTTCCTGAAAAATGCCGACCATAAAGCCAGAGCCCTCAGAGACGCCTTTCTATACGGATTCACGATCATCTTCAGCTATGTAGTTCTGGGACTGGCCATCTCCATGATTTTCGGTCCGGCTACCCTGAATGCAGCAGCCACCAGCCCCGGATTTAACATATTCTTTTTCGCCCTGCTCGTCTTTTTTGCTGCCTCATTCTTTGGGGCTTTTGAGCTGACCATGCCTGCCAAATGGTCTAACTCCCTCGACAGCAAAGCTGACAAAACAGGTGGTCTCATTGGCGTATTCCTGATGGGACTCACCTTTGTGCTGGTATCCTTTTCATGTACCGGCCCGATTGTAGGAACACTCCTGGTGGAAGCTGCCGTGGGAGGTGGACTCTTTGCCCCGACATTAGGCATGCTGGGCTTTAGTCTGGCCCTGGCCATACCTTTCAGCCTGTTTGCCGTCTTCCCCACCGCCCTGAAAAGCCTTCCCAAATCAGGCGGCTGGATGAATGCCGTCAAAGTGATCCTGGGCTTTGTTGTTCTGGCTTTCTCATTGAAATTTCTGTCGGTGGCCGATGCCGTTGGTCAGTGGGGTATTCTTGACAGGGAAATATACCTCGCGTTATGGATCGCAATCTTCTCACTGATGGGACTTTACCTGATCGGCAAGATCAAATTCGCCCACGACAGCGAGCTCAACTATTTATCCGTACCACGTCTGGTCCTGGCCATCGTTACCTTTGCTTTTGTCTTTTACCTCATCCCGGGATTATGGGGAGCACCGCTGACCGGGATCAGTTCCTTTTTACCCTCTCCTGTGTCCCAGGATTTTGATCTTACACGCACCCCGGCTCATGCCCCTGCGGGCGACGATAATACCATCTATGTCGGCGAAAACGTACAGGAAGGTCCGCATGACCTGATGGCCTTCACCGACTATGAAGAAGGCCTTGAAGCCGCACGGGAAGCAGATAAACCCATCTTTATAGACTTTACCGGGCTTGGCTGTTCCAATTGCCGCAAAATGGAAGCTTCCGTATGGTCTGACCCCCGCGTGCAAGAACGTTTACGAAACGACTTTGTCAAAATTTCCCTTTATGTGGACGACAGAACACGTCTGCCGGAAGAGGAGCGGTTCACCTCGGATGCGCTGGGGCGCGAACGGCAGATAAGGACTATAGGCCAGAAATGGAGTGCCTTTCAGGCAGAACGCTACGGAGCGAACACCCAGCCATACTATGTCATCCTTGACCACGAAGAAAACATGCTGGCACCGGCTTACGGCTATGACACCAATGTCGAAAAATACATTGAATTCCTGGATGAAGGGAAAGGAAACTTCTGAAATGCTGATATCCCCGCACAAACAGGTTAACGATGGGATATACTGAAGACACTTTCGGACGACTTTATCCCGGAGGTTCTTTGAAACGCCTTGCGTAATCTACCAGAAAGCGTTCATACTTCTTGTTCATCAACTCGGAACTGATCAGGAAATCAGCAGTGGAGCGGCTGCACGCCATGGGAATATTATATACAATGGCTATTCGTAACAACGCCTTTACGTCAACATCGTGCGGCTGGGCCTGAAGCGGATCCCAAAAGAAAATCAGCATATCCAGACGGGTCTCGGCTATGGCAGCACCAAGCTGAAGGTCACCACCAAGCGGACCGCTCTTGAAATAGTGTATTGGCACATTCAGTTTTTCCGATATCAGGGATCCGGTTGTTCCGGTACCAAAAAGTACATGCTTAACTAGCTTCTCCCGATTAAAACGAGTCCAGTCAAGTAAATCATTTTTTCGATAGTCGTGGGCCACCAAACCTATCCGCTTCTTTTCCGGCATCATCAAAAACGATGAAGCAATGCTGGGATCAGTCATTTTTGCCATATCTTCTCATTACGTGTATTTAGAAAGGTATTCACAAGGTCTTTGGGACGGGGCCTTCCATAACCTGCAACAAGCTGAGAGATTCGAACAGCTCTATCCCTGTTTGTGCTTAAGTTCCTGCATGGCAGCCCAGGCCATCAGTCCCATTCCGGTCTCAAGGGCTTTCTCATCCACATCAAAGGTAGCAGTATGCTGATTGGCCGTAATGCCCTGCTCTACGTTGCGTGTTCCCAGACGGTAAAAGCAGGTGGGGAAACGCTGGGAGTAATAAGCGAAGTCCTCAGCTGTCATAGAGAGGTCGAGCTCTTCGACATTTTCCTGCCCCAGGTATTCGGAGGCATAGGCTTGAAAATGCGCTGTGGTTTTCTCATGATTAATCAGAAAAGGGTATCCTTTATCTATAAACACGTCACATTCTGCTCCCATTCCCTGTGCCACGAAAACAGCCACCTCACGGATATGAAGATGTGCTTTCTCCCGCCATTCCTCATCAAAGGTGCGAAATGTGCCTTCCAGCTTCACTTCATCGGGTATAACGTTTGTCAGTCCCTCCCCCATTATTTTTCCAAACGACAGGACGGTGGGGACAGTGGGAGATGCGTGGCGGCTAACGATTTGCTGGAGGGCAATCACAATATGCGACGCAATCACGACGGGGTCAATAATCAGATGCGGGGTTGCTGCGTGTCCGCCTTTCCCTTTAACAGTGATGTACACCTCATCGGTAGAGGCCATGTACCGACCGCTGCGAATACCCACTTTGCCGACCGGCAGTCCCGGATAAACGTGTTGACCAAACATCGCATCAGGTCGCTGATCTTCAAAAATCCCCGCTTGTAACATCAGGCTCGCACCTCCAGGATAGTTCTCTTCCGAAGGTTGAAAAAGAATCTTTACTGTCCCTTCCCATTGATCACGCAACGTGTGTAATATTCTGGCCGTACCCAGCATACCGGCCATATGAACATCATGACCGCAGGCGTGCATGACACCGGGATTGGCAGATTTGTACTCAACATTGTTCTGCTCAAGAATGGGAAGGGCATCCATATCCGCACGCAACGCCACCATGGCGGACGCCGGTTTCTTTCCTTCAATGGTCGCCACCAGGCCTGTTTCAGCTATGCCTTCTTCAAAGGGGATCCCCATCTCTTCCAGGCGGGAGGCAATAAATGCAGCTGTTTTATGTTCCTGCATCGACAACTCCGGTGCCGCATGAAAATGGCGGCGAAAAAAAACGACATCTTCAAAATAATCTTTTGACAATGCCTTCACGCGTTCAATCAATTCCATAGACCCTTTGCATTAATAACCAATGCTAATTTACGGTTTTTTTTTATCTTTGAAAATGATTCACGGGCTTTCATGGTTTCAGGCCAGTTGCTCCGACAAAAAGCCCGCTTGCATGCACAGCCCGAAAACCCATACATCATAAATCAGACAAGATGATACAAATAAAAATATTTGCTTTTAACCCGTTTCAGGTAAACAATTATATCATATATGATGAAACCGGTGAATGTGCCATCATTGATTCACCCTGTTATGAAAAGCACGAGAAACAAGAGCTGACTGATTTTATCGAAAAAAACAACCTGAAACCCGTCGCGCAGCTTTGTACCCATTGCCACATTGACCATATCCTGGGTAGCCGGTTCATTTCCAAAACCTACAATATTAAGCCGCTCACCCACAAGGACAGCATGACCTTTCTGGAAAACAGCAAAGAATACGGCAAAGTGTTCGGCTTTAATGTGGATAAACCGGTGATGCCCGATTCATTTATTGATGAGGGAGATGTTGTCAAAGTGGGCAATCAGGCGTTAAAGGTGATTCACACACCCGGCCATGCTGCGGGCAGTTTGTGTTATTATCATGAAAAGGAGGGATTTGTTATCGTGGGGGATGTCTTATTTAAAGGTGGTATTGGCCGTACCGACCTGCCGACCGGGGATCATGACCTGCTTATCAAGTCGATTCTTCAAAAATTAATGTCCCTGCCGGGCGATACAGTTGTCTATCCCGGACATGGTGGCTCCACCACAATCGCAGAAGAATACAAAAGTAACCCCTACCTCACCGGAATATATTAAGGAAGGGTGCCCGGATGCCCATTTTAGGAGGTGACTCGCCGGACAGCCTCCACCACATCCTGCACATCAATTTTCATCATACAATCGAAATGGCCTTTGGGGCATTTTTTATGGCCCAGTTTCGAACAAGGGCGACAGGACAACCCTGTCACTTCAATGATCTCTGACCGCCAGGGCTGTCCGGGCATATAAGGGGTCATACCAAAACCAGGTATCGTGCTGCCCCATATGGACACCAGAGGTTTCTCAAAAGCAGCTGCAATATGCATCAGTCCGGTATCATGGGAAATGACATAATCTGCCTTCTTTACCAGGGTGGCCGACTGGATCAGGGAAAATTGACCACAACCGTTATACACAAGGTCTCCGCATGCCGATGCAATCAATCGTCCGTTATTTTTATCATTGTCATCCCCCAGCAAAACAGCTTTGTGGTTCAGCTTACGTATGATATCGATGATCAGTTCATTGGGAAGCCTTTTGGTTGCATGTTTTCCGCCTATTGCAAAAGTCATGAAACCGCCGGCAAAGGAACCGGGTAATAAATGGTCAACAGACTTGGTTTTCTCCGGCAAATAAAAATCCAGACCTTTCCCGTCATGTTGCACACCAAGAAAAGCAGCCGCTTCGAAATAGCGGTCAACAACGTGTACATCCGGCAAACGGTTAAGTTTTAATTGTACCAGTAACCATTTCTCAAAATTAAGCTTCCGGAAACTGGAAGAAGGTTTGCGAAGCCAGGCTTTTAAAATGGCACTGCGCAAATTGTGGTGCACATCAACAATATAATCGATGTGTTCAGACGCAATCCGCTTAGCCAGGGAGAACAGATCATCTTCCAGCAAATGCAAATGATCCACGTGGGGATTGTACAGCAGAACATCCCTGAATGCCGACTTGGTGACAACATGTACCTCCGTATCAACATCCGGTATTTTTTTCAGGCAGCGCAACACGGGTGTGGTCAGCACAATATCACCAATGGAGCTGAACCTGATAACCAATACCTTTATTTTCTTTCTGGCATTCATTTTTTTAGGTACTTATGCATAAACCAACCTGAAGCTGCTGGTCAAAAGCCTGATTTCTTTTAAGTAAGATCAAATATATAAAGTTGTTATAGCATTAAAATTATAAGAAAACCGCAACCGTAAGATACGCCGGAACGGCTTACAGGCGTTCAAAGTCTACCGTAATTGGCTCATCTTCTACGAAATCATACAATGTCAGCCGCCGCATTTCATAAAAACCGCGCCAATAAGTTCTAAGCGCCGCCAGGTAAGCCTGTTTTGCCCTGTCTTTTTCCTGCAGGGCAATATTAAGCTCAATGATATCGATCCGGCCGATCATAAAGCGGTTTCTTGAAACCTCGTATCGTTTTTCGGCAATAAGATCTGCTTTGCGGGCTATTTCCAGCTGTCTTTCCTGCATATTAAACTCCATGACCCGCAAGAACACTTCCTGTTCGAAATCAGATTCTGCCTGTTCGATATTGGCATTGACCAGCTCTCTGTTGGATTCGGCCATTCGCGCACGTCCCCGCGATACGCCCCAGTCGAGGATGGGTATTTGCACCCCTATCCGTAGCTGCTGCTGATCCATCGGATTGCGATACGCATCCCCAAAGGCATCGGCACTTTGGGTAAGGCCATACACGGCAAACAGATCAGCCCTAAAACCCTGCTCCGACCTTGCCTGATCCACTTCACTGTCTGCTTCAAGCCGCTGCCGCTGAAAAGCGAGTATGCGTGAGCGGTTCTTTCTGGCTTCAGCCAGGGCCACAGACACATCTACGGTAAGATGATGCGGCTCCTCCGGCGGAATCAGCTTTAAAGGCCGGGAATCATCATAACCCAGGAAAGAGCGTAACTGGAAATGGGCGGCCTCATAGTCGATGACGGATTGCTCCAGGCTCGCCTCAGAGTTCAGCACATTCAGCTCCATCTGAAGCAACTCATTCTCCGCGATCTGACCAAGATCATACCGGCCTTTCGCAATCTGATACAGGGTATCATTACTTTCGAGGTTCACCTCATTGATCTCTCTGTTTACCTGGGCTAACAGCAAATCAAAAAACAAATCAGTAGCCCGGATGGAGATATCCTCCAGCTCTTCGATATACTCCTTTTTGGCTTCTTCATAACGCAATGGCTCGATTTTGCGTTCCCATTTGTAAGGATTATAAGCAAAAACAGGCTGACGATAACCAATATTGACCGGTGTTGTCAAATAGGATATATCGGTATCATCATCGCGGATCAGGTCGATACGTTCCAGTCCCGACCTGACAAACAGCTCACCACCGGTGAAGGGTATCGCCTGATTAGCCGACAGTGTGCCGGAAGAACGCGCCAGGCTGCGGCGCATAAACATGTCGCTCCCGTCAGGTAAGGTGATGGCTGAAATGGTCCTGTTCAGATTGGGAATGGTGGCATCAAAAGTCAGATCAGGCAGATAGCCGGCCCTGTAAGTACGGTATTGCCAATAACTCCCCCGGTAACGGTGTCTGGCCATCAATGCTTCCGGAGACTGACTGCGGGCAATTTCCACAACATCCTCCAGTGTGAGATACCTTGACTCGTCGCCATATGCCGGCGTTAATAAGCCAGTCAAACCGGCAAACAACAAACATACAATCAGATGTCGCATATCAAAACCAAATCATCTTTATAAAAATCAATCCAAACAGCCTGAATCTGTTTCCAAATTTATCATTTAAATTGTATTTGTGGAAAAAAATGTAAACGATGTAAGGATCGAGACTCCGGTCACCAACCAAAAAATACCTATCTTCGTTATTATAAATCGTCTCTGACAATGATTACCCCTGAAACCATAGAAAAGATCATGGATGCCACCCGCATTGAAGATGTGGTGGGTGAGTTTGTCACCCTGAAAAAGCGCGGTATAAATATGATCGGCCTGTGTCCGTTCCACAATGAAAAGACCCCTTCCTTTAATGTATCGCCCTCGAAAGGTATTTTTAAATGTTTTGGATGTGGGAAAGGCGGTAATGCTGTGAACTTCCTGATGGAGCACGAGCATTATACCTATCCGGAAGCCCTGCGCTACCTGGCCGGCAAATATAGCATTGAGATTGAAGAGGAAAAGCCCGACCCTGCGCAACAGGAAGCTCAGGATGAGAAAGAAAGCCTGTTTAACCTGACGGCTTTTGCGCAGGACTTTTTTACACAACAATTACATGAAACGGAAAAGGGAAGGTCAATCGCACTGACATATCTAGAAGAGCGGGGTTTTTCGAAAGAGATGATCAAAAAATTTGGTATTGGTTACTGTCCGGACGAGTGGGATGCATTTACACGGATGGCCCTGAAACAGGGTTACAAAAAGGACTACCTGCTGAAAACCTCTCTCAGCAAGGCCAAAGACCAGATGCTCTACGACTCATTCCGGGGGCGCATTACCTTTCCCATCCACAACCTGTCGGGACGTGTACTGGGTTTCGGGGCCCGCATAATGACCAGTGATAAGAAAAGGCCAAAGTACATCAACTCCGCAGAAAGTGATATATACCACAAAAGCAAGGCTTTGTATGGCATCTTCTTTGCCAAAAGTCCGATGGCCTCACAGGACAACTGCTACCTGGTAGAGGGATATACAGATGTCATCTCCCTGCATCAGGCCGGCATTCATAATGTTATCGCCACCTCCGGTACATCCCTGACCACTGACCAGATCAAGCTGATACGGCGTTACACGAATAATGTCACCTTGTTGTTTGACGGCGACCCGGCTGGCATTAAAGCTGCTTTTCGGGGCATCGACATGATCGTGGAGGAGGGGTTGAATGTACGTCTGGTCATGTTTCCGGAAGAGGAAGACCCTGATTCCTTTGCCAGAAACAACAGGCCGGCAGAGGTACAGGAATTTATTGAGAAGCAAACGGTTGATTTTCTGACCTTCAAGACGAAACTGCTGCTGGATGAAACACAACATGATCCCATCAAAAAAGCCGGCCTGATCAAAGAGATCGCCCAAACCATTGCGCTGATTCCTGAACCCATCACACGTACACTCTATATCAAGAAATGCAGTGATCTCATGGACATTGAGGAGAAGCTGCTGGTGTCCGAAGTAAATAAAATCCGCCGGAAAAACGTACATCAAAAACAACAAAAAGCCGACAGGGAAGAACAAAACAGTGGATCAGCGGTAACAGAGCCGGTGACCACCACCTCCCAAATACATGAAGATCAGAGCCATCACAAGGAAAAAGAACTGATCCGCCTGCTCTTGAATTATGCGAACAACGATATCCATTTTGAAGTTAAAAACGAAGATAATCATTTAGAAGAAGTAGATGTGAAGCTGGTTGACCTGGTGGTACAGGATCTCCGTACTGACGACTTATCCTTCGAAGACCCCGTATGCCAATCCATATTCGACACGTTTGCCAGCCATTGGCTGAACCACCAGGATATCCCGGATCACCATGTATTCACCGATCATGAAAACCAGGAAACCCGGCAGCTGGCCATCGACCTGATGACCAACCCCCATAACCTGAGTCCCAACTGGGAGCACCGCCACCGGATTTACATCATCGAAGAGGAAGAACAGCTGAAATCCATTGTGCTACAGGCCATATACGATTTCAAACTAAAAAGGCTTGAAAAGATGATCCGGGAAAATCAGCACCAGCTCAAAGAAGCAGAACAAAACGGGGATCAGGATTCTGAACAGATCCTTGAGCTTATGAGATCTCAGCGTGACCTTGACCATAAACGCCGGGAATTTGCGGCTGCCCTGAACAGGGTTGTCACCAAATAACCTTCCCCTGTTTGATGTTTTTCGAAATGTGATATCATTCGTAGCTGCTGCTAAGGGCTGATTCTATCAAAATACCTTTATAAAAAAACCGTTTATCAAACCAATGACACAGAAGAAGCTGGAGATTGTTTTTATTCTTTCCGATACCGCTCGTGAAGAAAATGCAGGTGCCGCCGCCCGCGCGATGAAGACCATGGGTATTCATTCCTTGCGACTGGTAAATCCGTTGTGTGATCACCTGGGTGAACGGGCACGCGCCACAGCTCACGGGTCAAACGACATACTCGAAAACGCGCTTGTGAGCAACTCCCTGGCAGCGGCGAAAGCCGATCTCTCCATGTTGATCGGATCGGCCGCAAAAAAACGCAATATCCGGGAGGATCGTCATCCAATCGACAACCTGCCAGGCATCCTGGAAGCAAAAGGAAACACGATCCAGCGAATTGGGGTGGCCTTTGGCGGTGAAGAATCGGGGCTGTCAAACCAGGATCTCGACCAGTGTGACCTGTTGACCACCATTCCCATGGCAGACAAATACCCTTCACTAAACCTCGCCCAGGCAGTCATGGTATATGCCTATACCCTGTCCAAAATCAGTCTGACCGATGTGGTCAACCAACAAACCCCGGCAACCACAGATGAGTTGGAGGTTGTCCGGGATAAAGCCAAACAAATCCTGGCGGACACGGGCATCCCGCCGGATCATATTATCCACCGGCGCATCATGGAGCGGCTGATGATGCTTGACCAGGATGACATGCACCTTTTCCATTCATTTAGCAAATTCTACCTGAAAAAGTACCACGGGAGAATCAAATAAGTAAAAAAAATGCCCTTTTAGAATTTAAATATGAATTTTATGTTGTTTTGTGTATTTATTTTATATTTTTACCGGCAAAACAACATACTACTGGTAAGATGAAGATATACTTTAATCATTCCCTGTGTAAAAAATGTCCTTACTACGATTACAACCAATGTATATATAAGAAACGATTCTACCAACAATTTCCTTCCAAAACGGACAGCAAGCTGAAAGCCATTCACAAATGTCAGCTTTATCCCAACATTTTTCGCAAAAACCAAATCGTGTTGGTGGATCTGCACCATCAATTAATAAAACCGGATGGCAGTTGGATCTGGGCTATTGCCAAAAAAGATGTTCCCGGAGTGATTGCCGGAAGAAGAGGCAGCAAATTCATTGTAGAGCTTTTCGAGCCAGCATTTTTATTCAGACGAAAAGGCAGGAAAAAAAAGAAAGAAAAAGTCCGGCTAATACTTTATTGTTCAAAAAACGCAAAAGACATCCGGCCATTGCTTCTTAACAGAGCGTGTATCGCACAGGTGCAACCCATTCCAGTTCCTGACCATGAGACAACGGCATTTTGTAACTAATTTTCGCAATCTCTCTCCACAAATCAGCATAATTAGGTCGTCTTCTTACATTCAAGACTGGATCCGTTTTTGCCATCCTGCAATACGCTTTTTAAGCAAAACCTGACATACCCTTGAAAAACTTACTTAGAAACATGCGATGTTGATTACGCCCCCCTAAACGTTAGAATCCCCAAAATCACAAAAAGATTTAAAAATTTGTTATTCAAAACAGATTATACCACTTTTGTAAACATATTAATTTGCTGATAATCAATTGATTTAAACATTTGTTTTGAGTCGGGTAATCAGACAGTAAAACAACAGGAACCATGAGCCATCATTATAAAATCCGCACAGCAACCTATACCGATAAACAGCAGATACATACCCTGATGCGTGAGAGCATAGCACGTGAAAAAAGGCTGAATAACCCATCACAGGTTCCCTTCGGTTTTATGGAAGAGTTTGTGGACAAAGTCATACGCAAAGGCAACATGATTGTGGTGGAAAACGACCATCATGAACTTGAGCTCATTGGTGAGGTTCATAACTATCAGATCGATAATCAGTGGGAAACGACAGATCCGGTGAAGGAATTTATCTTCTTCTCGAGGATGGACATTTCGCAGCAAGAAAGAGAGACCGAGCTGGTCAACTGGTTATTTGGCGAGATTGAGAACAAACACAAGGATGTATTCCGGGTCAAAGTGAATACACCTGTTCGAAATTCTTCGTCTGTGGATCATTACAAAAAAATGGGACTGACTATTGAGGGAAACTACAATGGCCGGTTAAAAAATAATGCCGGTCAGTTTCAACTCCTGATACCGTTATCATGGACCAACCCGTCATTTAACTGATTCATGGCCATTGGCCTTTTCAGGAAAGATCACATTACCCTTCCGGCGCAATTCCCTGTTGCCGGATAATACCATAATGCTTACCTTTGTCAGACCATTCAGTTTTAAACCATTTTAATCCAAACATCAACCAAAAACAGACGTATATGCTTCAGGTTTCATTTGATAACAAGTCAATCCATGCAACAATCGGTATATTGATTTTGCTTTTCTGCTTCATCCCCGGCATGCTGACCGCACAGTCGACAGACATTCCCGGAACGGAAGAGGCCGATGTTAAAATATCCACGACGGAAGGCGACATGCTGGTGGTTCTGTTTGAAAAGACACCCGAACACCGGGAGAATTTCCTCGAACTTGCCGCAGATGGTTTTTATGATGGTCTTTTGTTTCACAGGGTTATCAGGGGTTTTATGGTCCAGGCCGGTGACCCGCACAGCAAAGATGCCGAACCCGGGGAGCCACTCGGTCAGGGTGGCCCGGGATATACCATTCCTGCAGAGTTCAATGATGATCTTTTTCACCGAAAAGGTGCACTCTCCGCAGCCCGGCAGGGAGATCAGGTAAACCCCGAACAACGGTCATCCGGCTCACAATTCTATATCGTACAGGGCCGCAGGTGGTCCGAAGAGGAGCTTGACCAGATGGAAGAGGCCAGGGACTTGTCTTTTTCCGCAGAACAAAGAGAGGTCTATACCACCGAAGGCGGTACGCCGCACCTGGATGGTGCCTATACAGTTTTCGGACAGGTTGTGGATGGCCTGGAGGTGATCGACAGAATCGCCGCTGCCGAAACCGATGAGAGAGACCGCCCGCTGGATGATATCCGCATAACAACCATTGAAGTGATCGACTAAATCCATAACAGATGATCGAAAAGATTAACGAGCTTCTGCAGGAAGTTAAAGAATTTGACCCCAAGACACTGGAAGAGGTAGAAGCTTTTCGCGTAAAGATGCTTTCCAAAAAAGGCCTGATCCCTTCGCTATTCCAGGATTTTAAATCAGTTGCTCCCGAAGATCGCAAGGAGACCGGGAAGCAGCTGAATGAGCTCAAGCAGGCGGCCCAGGATAAAGTTAATGAATTAAAGGAAAGCCTTTCCGACACTGCAGGCACAACCAAAAAACAACAGCCTGATTTGACCAGGCCGGCAAACTTCGACCCGATCGGTTCAAGGCACCCACTATCCGTGATCAGAAATCGCATCAACTCTATTTTTGACCGCATCGGGTTCGTTATCTCGGAAGGACCGGAGATCGAAGACGACTGGCATAACTTCAGCGCACTGAACTTCCCGGATGAACACCCGGCACGTGACATGCAGGATACCTTCTTCGTGGAAAAAAATCCGGATATCGCCCTGCGCACCCATACATCATCCGTACAGGTCAGGGTCATGGAAAATCAACAACCACCCATCCGTACCATTTCGCCGGGCAGGGTTTTCCGGAATGAGGCCATATCCGCAAGGGCACACTGTATCTTTCACCAGGTGGAAGGGCTCTATATCGACGAAGGGGTGTCGTTTGCCGACATGAAACAGACATTGCTGCACTTCGCCCGCGAAATGTTTGGTGAACAGACACGCATCCGCCTGCGACCGTCATTTTTTCCGTTTACAGAGCCCTCTGCAGAGATGGATGTGTCATGCAACATCTGCGGCGGACCCGGCTGCCCCATCTGCAAATATTCCGGCTGGATAGAGGTCATGGGCTGCGGCATGGTAGACCCCAATGTGCTGGAAAACTGCAACATTGACAGCCAGACATATTCCGGCTTCGCTTTCGGCATGGGAATCGAACGCATCGCCATGAACATTTACCATATCAAAGACCTGCGCATGTTCTTCGAAAATGACCTGCGCTTCCTCAGGCAGTTTACATCGGCAATTTGATGATTGTAATTTTTTGATGTTTTGTGGCTAAAAAAATTCACCACAAAGGCACGAATAACATGAAGATTCTTTCTTTGTGACCCCTTTGTGAACTTCTTTTGTGGTAAAAACAAACAAACCACACATAGCCTAAATCCGGAGCATATAACATGGAAAAAGAAAAAACGCTTCAAAAAGCCTTTGCCTTAGACCTGGCCGATCCACTGGCCGGGTTCAGGAAACATTTTTACATCCCTGAAAACACGATCTATGTGGATGGTAACTCCCTTGGCCTGCTCAGCAAAGATGCCGAGAGCTCGCTGCAACGGGTGCTGAACGAATGGAAAACCATGGGCATCAAAGGATGGCTGCAGGCAAAACAGCCCTGGTTCTACCTCGCCGAAGAGATAGGCCGGGAGGCCTCAGCACTGGTAGGTGCTGCACCTGGAGAATTGATCTTTACAGGCACAACCACGGTAAATATCCACAGCATCATCAGTACCTTTTACAATCCGCAGGGAGAACGCAACAAAATCCTGGCAGACGCCCTGAACTTCCCTTCTGACATCTACGCCCTCAAGGGACAGATCAAACAAAAGGGACGCAACCCATCGGATGACTTGCTGCTGGTTCCCGACACAGGCGACGGAAAGACACTCAGCGAAGACCAGATCGTGTCGATGATGACAGACGATGTAGCCCTGATCTGGCTGCCATCAGTCCTATACAACAGCGGCCAGCTGCTGGACATCGAATACCTGACAAAAGAAGCCCACGCCCGAAACATCCCGATCGGCTTCGACTGCAGCCATTCAGCCGGTGCCGTGCCACACCACTTCAACAAGTGGGGCGTCGACTTTGCCACCTTCTGCAGCTATAAATACCTCAATGGCGGGCCCGGCTGTACCGCTTTCCTGTACATCAACCAACGGCATTTTCAACAAGAGCCACTACTTGCGGGCTGGTTCGGCTTTGTAAAAGACAAACAGTTTGACATGCTGCCGGATTTCGAACACACACCTTCGGCCGGCGGCTGGCAGATCTCCTCCCCCAACATCCTGGGGGCTTCTACCATGGAAGGCTCGCTCCAAATCATCAAAGAAGCCGGCATCGACGCCATTCGGGCAAAATCCCTGCAACTGACAACCTTTTTTTTGGAGCTCCTTCAGGATAAACTGACACGGGCGCCATACAACTTTACCATTGTAACCCCCATAGACCCCCACCGGCGAGGCGGACATATTGCCATTACACATCAGGAGGCGTTGCGCATCAACGAAGCCCTGAAAGCACAAAATATCATCCCGGACTTCAGGGCCCCGGATACCATCCGAATTGCACCAGTAGCCCTCTACAACACATTTGAAGAAGTCTGGCAGGTGGCAAACACCCTCACAGAGATCATCGATCAACAAACCTACCTCCGTTTCGACAACCAGCGGAAAGCCATCTCCTGATCCCAGGCCCTGTCATTCTTTAAAAAAAAATCCTGAACATTTTATTTTGTCACGTGTTTAAAACCCTGTATTTAGATATTTATTTATCTATTTATATGTCTATGAAATTATTTAAAACCAAAAAACAATGTTCTATGATGACAAAAAAATGGCTCTGGATGCTGGCATTGGTAGCGATGCCTCTTGTTTTTGTTTCGTGCAGTGACGATGATGATGATGACAACGGGTTGACAGCAAACCATTTCTCGTATGACGGAACCACCTACGACCTTGCCGGCGGTATACTGTTTACCGGAGAAGGTACTGGTGATGCCTATGTTATATCGATGTTCCTGCATTCACCAGGAATCCAGTTCTCCGATGAGGATAAGGATTTTACCGGAGAGGGACATGGTGTCAGCCTTACATTGCTCTCCCCGGAAGAGCACCAGCCGGGAACAGGAACCTATAACTTTGACGGAAGCTTCTCTTTTGAACTTTACACATTTACCGACGGTGAAGTCGTTATTGACTTTAATGCCGAAACAGAGGAGGGCACACAACTTCCCATCACAGGTGGTTCTGTGGAGGTGGAAGAATCCGGTGAAAACAACCGTGTCACCTTTACACTGGAAACAACAGACGGCAGCACCATAACCGGCCAGTTTAGCGGAAGCATGTCTGTTTATGACTTCGCCGATCTTGAACCCACGCTATAACCGACAAGTCGCCTAAGCAGAAAATTACACTTTAACGGGCAACAACCTCCCGTCAGTCAAAGAGGGATTACCAGCTGGAGTGTTCCGAAAGAGAGAGGATCCAAGAACAGGGATCCTCTTTCTTTTTTCACACAATTGCCTTACCTTTATACCAATTAAATTTTTTATCATAGAAAAATCAATTAGCACCCTTCCAAAGTCAAAAGCCCCCCTTTATTATGAACGACCAAGAACTACAATTCCAACGCACGATGGCCATGCTGAAGAAACATGCCAAAAAGGTGATCATCGGCCTGATCGTGCTGATCGCACTCCTGACCTCCGTGAAAACAATCGGTCCCGAACAGGAGGGCGTTGTTGTGCAGTTTGGCAGGTACGACCGCACACTGCAGCCCGGACTTAATTTTATCCTGCCGTTCGGTATTGAAAATCTGTACAAAATCCCTGTTCAAAGGCAGCTTAAGCAGGAGTTCGGCTTTCGTACAGTCGAGGCAGGCGTGCAAACCCGCTATGCAAAAGACGAATATCGCGACGAATCCCTGATGTTAACTGGTGACCTCAACCTTGCTGATGTGGAGTGGGTTATCCAATACCGGATTGTCAATTCGTACAATTACCTTTTCAAGGTGCGAAATGCAGAAGATGCCCTGCACGACATGTCGGAAGCAGCTATGCGGAAGATTGTCGGCGACCGGACCGTCAACGAAGTCCTTACGGTAGGCCGCCAGGAAGTGGCCACCCGTGTGGAGGAGCTCCTGCAGGAAATGTGCATCAATTATGAGAATGGCATCCGTATTGACCAGGTGGTGCTGCAGGATGTAAATCCGCCTGATCCGGTGAAAGCTTCCTTCAATGCGGTAAACGAAGCCCAGCAGGAAAGGGAAACGCTGATCAACCAGGCCGAATCGGATTACAACCGTGTAATACCCCGTGCACGCGGAGAAGCCGAAGAAACCATTCAACGTGCCGAAGGTTACGCACTGAACAGGGTAAATCGTGCCGAAGGACAAGCCGACCGCTTTAACTCGGTCTATGAAGAGTATATACGTGCCCCGGAGGTAACCAGGAAACGTTTGTATTACGAGACCCTGGAACGCATCCTGCCGGAACTGGGCAACAAAGTCATCCTGGATGAAGATGGCACCAATGTGCTGCCATTGCTGAATATCGACACACAAAAACAACTTCTTGAATAGAAACGCATCATTCTACATTGAAAAACATATACAAAAGCCTGTTAATCATGAAAACCAAATATATCGTCACTATCATTGCCGCCATCGTTGTACTTGTGCTCGCCCTAAGCAGCGTATTCATCCTGGATGAGACCGAGCAGGCCATCGTAACCCAGTTTGGCAAGCCGGTGGGTGAAGCCCGTATCGAGCCGGGCATTCAGTTTAAGACCCCCATCATTCAGAAAGTACAGTATTTTGACAAACGTTATCTGAAATGGGACGGTGACCCGAATCAGATCCCCACCCAGGATAAAAAGTTTATCCATGTCGACACCTATGCCCGTTGGCAGATCACCGATCCTTTACAGTTTTTTATCCGGTTACGTGATGAACGCTCCGGCCAGTCGCGCCTGGACGATATCCTTGACGGCGAAACACGCAATGCCGTGGCCAGCAATGAGTTGCTCGACCTGGTGCGCTCAACAGACCGCCAACCGGAAGTGTATGAAGATTACCTGGAAGAGCTGGAGGTTCTGGAAGAAATAACTGTTGGCCGGGAAGAGATAGAAACCATGGTGTTGGATACGGCAAACGAACGAACCGAAGATCTGGGTATTGAAATCCTCGACTTCCGGTTTAAACGGATGAATTATGTGACCGAAGTCCGGGAGCGTGTCTATGACCGGATGATCAGTGAACGAAACCGGATTGCCGACCAGTTCCGCTCCGAGGGGCAAGGAGAAGCCCGCAGCATCGAAGGCCAGAAAGAACGGGATCTGGCACAGATCCAATCTGAAGCTGAACGCGAAGCCGAAGGAATACGCGGCCGTGCCGAAGCCTCCGCAACCGAGATCTATGCCTCGGCCTACAACAGAAATCAAACTTCACGAGACCTTTACGATTTTTTGCGTGCCATGGAAGCCCTGGAAAAATCGCTCGACGACAAAACCAATGTCATCATGACCACCAACAGTGATCTGTTTAAATACATGAAAGATGCGAGGTAG